>CAYVAP010001039.1:0-1500 GCA_964449365.1 uncultured Bacteroidia bacterium | reverse complement strand
ATTGACCAGAAGCACTCACCTATATGAACGGTCAGGGGCATAAGGGTATAAGGGAATAAGGTAGTCAGGCACAGCGTTTACCTACCGTTCATATTGGCTCACGCAGTGGCCGCCCCAAGCGGCTAAGTTTGCTTTCAATTACAAATTACGAATTACGAATTACGAATGCGAAGCACCACAGCACTTTTTGAGGAACATCGGAACGGCGCCCTCTGCCGAGTTCCTATTCATTGACCGATAGTTGCCCCCTGCTCCCCACGCGCACGATGTGTTTGTCCATCAAAAAGCGCAATACCTTTTCGCGCTGAGCGGGGCTACCAGCCTTTACCTGAATGAGGGTATCGCGATAGCTGGCCGATTGCCGATGCAAAAAAGCCAGGATGGCTCGCTGGATGGCCTGAAACTCGTCGTCGTTGACCCGAGTCTTGTGTCGCCCGATGCACACGTCGCAGCGGCCACAAGGCTCATGCGCCTGCTCGCCGAAGTAGTGCTGAATCATCAGGCTGCGGCAAACCTCAGTTTCCTCCACGTAGCGCATCATCTCGGCCAGGCGGCGGTCGTTTTGAGCCCGGAGAAATTCATATTTGTCCCAATGGATCTCTTGACGCGTGAGCAAGTGGCGAGGCTGCAAAAAGCGCAGGGTGGGTTGCCCCGTGGCCGGCAGGTAGGTCAGCACTTCGTGCTGCACCAGGCGGCGCAGCTTTTGATCCAGGGCCTCTTCCGATAGCCCAAAGCGCATGGCCCAGTTGGCAGGCTGAAAGCGCACTTCCTGCGTATAGGCTTCGCCGCCGTAAAGCCGCAGCAGGTAATCGAGCAGGTCGGCACTGCCAGGTTGATTTTGCTTATAGTGCCAAATGCTATCCGGTGTAGCCGTCAGGTGCAGATAGCCATAATCGTCGCGGTCTTCTGAAAAATCCACCAATCGCTCCAAGTGCAAGATCCGCAGCGAGGCGTAGAGCCGCCGTGGACTCAAGGCCAGCTCCTTGGCCACCGTGCCTAGATCCAGCAGATGCACCGCAGATGAATGGCCTTGGTTGGGGATCCGAAAATAATTGCAGAGCTTCTGATAATGCTGCTGCAACTGATCCCAGGTGGGATATCGATCTTGGTTCCAGCGCTTTAGCTCAGCCAGATCCACCGGATTTTTGAAGGCAATGGCCAGGGAGGTTTGCCCGTCGCGCCCGCCACGTCCAGCCTCCTGGTAGTAGCTTTCCAGGTCAAAGGGCAGGTTGAAGTGGATCACGAAGCGCACATCAGGCTTGTCGATGCCCATGCCAAAGGCATTGGTGGCCACCATCACCCGGTGGGTACCTGCTAGCCAGGCCTGCTGAATCGCGTCGCGCTCGGAGTTGGGCAGGCCCCCGTGGTAGGCCGCCGCCGCCAAGCCCTGCTCGCTCAGGAGGCGGCTCAGGTGGGTGGTTTGCCGCCGCGTACGCACGTAGATGATGCCTGTGCCCAAGGTGCGACGACAGATTTCCACCACGCGGGGGGTAACGTTTT
>CAYVAP010001038.1:0-1517 GCA_964449365.1 uncultured Bacteroidia bacterium | reverse complement strand
GATGGGAAAAACTAGGGCTTCGCATTCGAAATTCGTAATCAGTAATTGAAAGTAAATTTAGCCGCTGGGCGCGGCCACTGAGTGAGCCAAGAGGAACGGAGGGTAAATGTTGTACCTGACCACTTTATATCCTTATATCCTTATACCCCTGACCGTTCATATAGGTGAGACTCATCGCGGTGCAGTTGCTACGAGCGGAAAATTTGAAATTCAGTACTATTATTCGCAGGAATACCAGGTTTTCCAGGGATTTTTGTTATTTGCAGCCAAACCGCATTTCTAGGATCTCAATTCTTAATGCGAGCGCATGAAAGCTGAACCAATGAAGGATCACGATTTCCTCATCGATGTGATCATTCCGGCTTTCAATGAGCAGGATGCTATCGGAAATGTGATCCGAGACATACCAGCCGGTTGGGTGCGTGAGGTAATTGTCGTCAGCAATGGCTCCACCGATGAGACCGAGCAGCGAGCAAGAGCTGCAGGAGCGACGGTGCTACGAGAAGAAAACAAGGGCTACGGCTATGCCTGCCTCAAAGGCATGGCGCATATCGCGGCTCGCCCTCCCGCCGAATGGCCATCCATCGTGGTGTTTTTGGACGGCGATTATTCTGATCATCCTGAAGAATTGCCCAAGGTGGTCGCTCCCATTTTAAAGAAAAATTTTGATCTGGTAATCGGCTCGCGAGAATTGGGAGAGCGGGAATCTGGGGCCATGATGCCGCAGCAAGTGTTTGGCAACTGGCTGGCCACCACCCTGATTCGCTGGCTGTATGGGTATCGATTTACGGATTTGGGGCCTTTTCGCGCGGTGCGCTACGAGTCTCTCCGTGCGATGCAGATGCAAGACCGCACCTTTGGCTGGACCGTGGAGATGCAAGTCAAAGCCTCCAAAATGGCCCTACGCTGTACCGAGGTGCCGGTGACCTACCGCCGCCGCATCGGCGTCTCGAAGGTAACCGGCACCATCAAGGGCACTATTTTAGCAGGGTATAAAATCATTTGGACCATCTTTAAATTACGATAAACCTTGGCTGCTTCTGCTCATGACTATTTGGATTTAGAGAACTAAGGATTGACATTTGCAAAAAAATTTGAATAGCGTGTTCCTGCAAGCTTTTGAGTATCTGGTACTCGCGATGTATGGGTTAGCTTTGATCCTGATCGTGATTTACAGCATCGGTCAGCTTCATCTGATCACTACGTTTTTGCGGCATCGCAAAAAGTATCGGGCTGAGCCACCCCTGGAAGGCAACGAAAACCTACCATTCGTTACCATCCAGTTGCCCATCTTCAACGAATTTTATGTGGTAGAGCGCCTGCTCGACAGCATGGCCGCCCTCGACTACCCGCGTGATCGGTACGAAGTGCAACTGCTCGACGACTCCGACGACGAGACCGTCGAATTGGCTGCTCGCAAAATCGCGGAGCTGCAAGCTTAGGGGCTACAAGTGCATCATATCCGCCGCCCAGATCGCTCAGGCTTCAAAGCTGGTGCCTTGGCTTATGGCCTTGAC
>CAYVAP010001037.1:0-1519 GCA_964449365.1 uncultured Bacteroidia bacterium | reverse complement strand
TTAGCCCAGCGGAAACCCGCGCTTGGTGCGCAGACGAAAGTCGAGGGGGGAATCTTTGCTCTCCAGCCGATACTGCCCCGAGAGCATCAGGTTGGTATCGCCCTCGTGGATCAAATCCGCCGAAATATCGAGCACCTCCTGGTCGGTCAGGTAGTCGCTGCGCAAGGCGAGATCGCCGTAAGGGTAGCGGTCGATGGCCAGCCCATCGAGTCGGCTGTTGAGGTTGACGCGGGCGTTTCCCAGGCCAGCCAGCACCGAGATGTGCGCGTCGTAGATGCCATCGAAGCGATAGCCCAGATTCATCAGCTTATTGAAGGTCGCCAGGTCGAGGCTGTCGATTTCCACCACCAGGCTATCGCTGGGGCTAGCAGAAAGCACACCCGCCGCGCTAAAAGAGCGAGTGGCCGTCTGATTGCTCAGACGCAGGTGGTTGATCGTGATAGAATCGCCCCCGAGGATGATTTCTCCGGTTTGGGCAAAGCCCAGGCTATCGCCCCGCACCTTGAGGTAAGACTCGCTGTCAAGGCCAATTCGTATGAATCCCTCAGGTGCAAAGTCGATGCGGGTCCGCAGTTGCGCCGTGGCATCGGCATCCTCCTGGCGCAGCGCCACATCGCCGGTAAAAAGCATCCCACTTCCATTGAAGAAGACGTTGAGGTCGCTCAAGCGCAGGGCTGGAGTGGGATAAAACACCTCGCTGTACACTTCGACTCCCAAGAGCAGCTCACTGGTATTGCCCCGCTTAAAAAAACTGATGTCCAACTCTGGGGCAAGCAAGCCCACCCCAGCCACGTACAACGAATCTTGGTCGGCCCCGGGCTTCTGATCCTCGATTTTCAGGCTGATCACATCCTGACTGACCGAGGCAGAGTCAGCTCCGGGGGGGATATACTCGAAAACCGCCTCGACGGCCAGGCCCGGCGAGAAGTAGCTCGGCACATCGAAATAGGTCAGAAACTCTCCCAGGCTGTCCAGCGGTTGCAGGCCGATGTTCAGTTGCAGGGTATCCGGCTCGGGCACCTTGGCATCGTAGTAGGCACGGATAGCAGCCGTATCATTAGACAAAAAGAGGTTGGTTTCTGTAATCTGACGCTGGATAAAGCGCCCCACTCGCTCGTAGGTAAAGTCTCCCACGAAGTCGGCGAGCAACACCGGGCTCTGGATCACGAGGTGCTTTTTGGAGATCGCCGCGAGGTCGTCGAAAGTCTGCAAATCGAGGCGACGAAGGCGAAAGGGTTTCTTCCCTGGGCGGGTAAAGGTTAGCTTGGCCAGGCGCGCGTAGCCCTGCAAGCCATCCACCGAGTCGCCCCGTAGATCGATGTCTAGCTGGGTGCTAAAGGTGGCACTGTCGTCGAAAAAGCCGTAGTGCAGTAGGTCGACATCCTCGATGCGTCCTTTGGCCACGTAGGAGGCAGGCGCCTGGTTGAGATCAAGATCGATGATCAGATCGGCCAGGCCGCGCCCGTCGTGGGCAAATACTTTGCCTGCCACCTTACGCTGCTCGATGTTGACCTTGGCC
>CAYVAP010001036.1:0-1545 GCA_964449365.1 uncultured Bacteroidia bacterium | reverse complement strand
GGCTTTGCGGTTATAACAAGGTTGGCAGCGGATGCGACAAAATGAGATGCGCCCTCTTCAGGGGCTACCTGCTTCATTTCCAAAAAATCCCGTACTTTTGGTAGCCAAATGAGACCCCTCGCTCCGCTTGCATCAAAACGGGAAACATAACGATTTCAGCATTCTCTACGTCGATGACGAAGAGCAAAACCTGATATCATTCAAAGCCACCTTCCGCCGCGAATACCAAGTCTTCACGGCTAAGGGGGGCGAGGAGGGGCTGCGCATCATGCGTGGGCAACCCCTCCACCTGATCATCACCGATCAGCGCATGCCCGGCATGACTGGGGTGCAATTCCTCGAAAAAGCCGCCACCGAATACCCCGAAACCATCCGCATGGTTCTCACGGGCTACAGCGATGTCGAGGCCATCATCGAGGTGATCAACTCGGGACGCATCTTCCGCTACGTGCAAAAACCCTGGGATGAGCAGGAGCTACGGATGACCATCGAAAATGCGCGACAAATCTACGCACTCCAGCGCAACAACCGCAAGCTGGTCAAAGACCTACAAGCCAAAGTCGAGGAGCAGGAGCGCACCCTCAAGCTCTTTATGCGCTACGTGCCTCAGACGGTGATCGAGCGCGCCCTGAGCAACACCAACGACTCGATCTTCGACGGAGAGCAGCGCGACATTGCCGTGCTATTTTGCGACATCCGGGGCTTTACGCCCATGAGCGAAGAGCTTTCGCCCAAAGAGGTGGTCACCTTCCTCAACGACTATTACGCCGTGATGACCGCAGTAGTCAAGCGCCATCATGGCCACGTCAATCAATTCGTAGGCGATGAGGTCTTCGCGACCTTTGGGGTGCCATTGGACACCCCGCAAAACGAAGTCAATGCCGTACTCTGCGCCTTGGAAATGATGGAAAAGCGCCAACAGCTCAACCAAACATACGGCTCACGCTTTGGGCGCAAGATCGAGGTAGGCATCGGCATCAATAGCGGGGAGGTGGTGGCTGGCAATTTTGGCTCCGAAGACAAAATGGTCTACTCTGTCACCGGCGATACGGTCAACACTGGCAAGCGTATCGAGGGCCTCACCAAAGAGGTTCCCAATTCTATCCTCATCGGCGAGCGGGTCTACCAAAAGGTCAAGGATCACATCGAAGTCAAGACCTGGGCCCCTATCCTCCTGCGTGGCAAGCGCGATCAAGTGCAAGTATATGAGGTACTAGGCCGACGGTAAGCCAGGGCTTGCGGAGCTGCGCCAACTTCACCTACCTGAACGGCCATCGGTATACAGAATACGGTATGGGGTTACCGGGCAGGGCATAGGAGGCTTCGGCACAGGCTAGTGCTCTGTAAACTCCCGAATGATGGGTGATCGCTGCATCTGTTGACGCATCTCCGCGTTGGGAGCTCGTCGGCGGGGCCCTTTATCCCACCGTCTCGCGACTTGGCTCGCCAGGCTCAGATTTTCTTCCTTGATTTGGGAAAAAATCTGCGACCGCTTACCCATCATTTTCAACTTGACAGAGCACTAGATATTGGTTTCGACCTGGA
>CAYVAP010001035.1:0-1557 GCA_964449365.1 uncultured Bacteroidia bacterium | reverse complement strand
CCTGCTCCGGCCGATCGAGCCAGTGCAGCCCCTCAGCCGAGCCGTAGACCAGGCTGCCCAGCACCAGCGAGGCCAGTATTCCCACGTAAATGCCCTGCCGAAAAAAGGTGCCGACTTTGCGATCCTGTCCGGCAGCTTCGGCCTCGGCCACTAGCGGGGTCAGCGCAAAGCTGATGCCCATGCCGATAATGGTGAGGATGATGAACATGCCGTTGGCCAGCGAGGAGGCCGAAAGGTGGACGTAGCTCACATCGCCGATCATCAGGCTGTCGATCACCCCGGTGAGGATGAAGCCTAACTGCCCAATGATGACCGGCCCCGAAAGGTGTAGGGTCTCTCGAAAGTGCCTTCGGTAGTCTGATAAGAAGGTTTGTAAGGTTTGACGCATGGAGAATTGAGGGTATGGGGAAAGAAGAAGCCACAAAAAAAACCTTCAGCCACAGTAGTCCCGAGGGGACATTGTGGCTAAGGTTTTGAGAGGTGGACCAAGGGGTAAACGGTTGCGGAGGAAAAGGGTTTATCCCAGATCGGCATTGCTTTTCGGCTCTTCCGGACCGCTCTCAGTGATCATGGAGTAAAAGGGGAGAAAACCATCAGATCCTGAAAATCGACCTGAGGGGCTTTCAATTTGGCTACTCGCCAGTAGCCGGGCACCGTTTGGGTGATGCGCAGCTCGGCTCTTTGGGCCAACTGTTGCAGCAAGGCTTGCGACAGGGCTACGTTAGCGGCCTGCACCTGCGGATGCATCAGGCGATAGTCGCCGTGGTCGACCGGGAAGCTGAAAGCGCGCGCAGGGTCGGCGATCCAGCTTAGGTCCGCTGGCGAGTAGGTGAAAAAGCTGGCTAGGCAGTGCCCGCCGGGCCGCAGCACCCGGGAGATTTCTTGGAGATAGTGCCCGATCTCTGCCGGAACCATGTGGGTGAATACCGAGAAGAGAAACACCACGTCGAATTGGTCATCGGGATACGGAAAGCGAAAGGCGGTGGCGTCTGCGCCGTTGGCGTTGTAGAGGTCGTTGTGCAGGGGCACATAGGTGAAGCGAAAATGCGGATGGTCGCGGCTGATGCGCTGCTGACACCAGCGTACGCCTTTTTCTACCACATCAAAGCCCTCGTAGCGCCCTGGCGGTCGCAGATACTCCGTCAGGGCCACGGCGCTACGCCCGATGCCGCTGCCCACGTCTAGCACTGCTGCCTCGGGGCTAAGGGCAAGGTAGTGCCGCAGCAGCGCCAGGTGATGCTGTCCTTGCTGGATGAAATCACCCGAGCCGATGTAGATCTGTCCTTTGGGCGGTTGGTAAGGGTGCCGCTTTCTCGTCCAGCCTTCCCACAGATCGATGGGCAGGTAGTATAGCTGACGGGACAGCATGCGCAGGCTGGGAGGGAGTTGGTAGTATAGGTGGCGAAGGGTCATTTTTGGTGATCGGGGGACAGGGAACAATGAACAGTGGTCAATGATCAGTGATCGGGGGACAGGGAACAATGAACAGTGGTCAATGATCAGTGATCGGGGGACAGGGAACAATGAACAGTGGTCAATGATCAGTGATCGGGGTGA
>CAYVAP010001034.1:0-1560 GCA_964449365.1 uncultured Bacteroidia bacterium | reverse complement strand
GAGCCAATATGAACGGTTTCGGCACAGAGTGCCTCACCAGCAGGTAAACGCTGTACCTGACTACCTGATACCCTGATTCCCTGACCATTCATATAGGTGAGTGCTGCTGGTCAAGATTCTATGCGAATTTCGAATGGGTAATTACTTCATTCCGAAGGCACTAGTCATTGGTTTCGGCCTTTAGCATGCATGCCATAGAGCTTCAGAGAGCTATTTTGAATGGTGCCCAAGCCTTCTCCAGCCCAAGGTCTGCCCTGGTGATCGACGGCAACAGCGCTCCACGCAATGGCAAAGCCGAGCAACGCAAGGCGGTCGAGCAGTGGGAGAGCATGGTCGCAGAGACCCACGGCGGTGGGGTTGGGGCCATTACTGTGCATGAAGATGACGCCGCTACCATGGTCGAAAGCTGGGCCGAAGTTACTTTTCAGGATGGTCAGCGCGTCAAGATGGAGGAGGTAGGGGTGCAAAAGTGGCAAGGCGATAAAATCATCCACGAGCGGTTTTACTACACCATGCAGAGATGGGCTAAGGGCGGTCTAGTAGACAATGCTTAGCTGACGTGATCTTTGGGTGGAGATACCGCCTTGTGGTATCCCCACGTCTGTATGCTTCCTATGGAACCCTGCTCGATGATGCGTAGCTTTGCTCTTCGTATATTATCTACACATTTATTCCACATGAACATCGACCGAGTCTGTGTCTACTGCGCCTCCAGCGCTCGCATTGCTCCTGCTTACTTCGAAGCCACGGCCCAACTAGGGGAACTTCTCGTCGCCGAAAACATCGACGTGGTCTACGGTGGCGGCGCTACTGGCCTGATGGGCCAATTGGCCGACACTGTGCTCGCCAAGGGCGGCCACATCACAGGCATCATGCCGCACTTCATGAAAGAGGTCGAATGGGCTCACCAGGGCCTGAAGGAAATACACTTCGTGGCCGACATGCACGAGCGCAAAAAGCGTTTCCTCGAAAACGTGGACGGCCTCATCACCCTGCCCGGTGGTTGTGGTACCTTCGAAGAGCTATTCGAAGCCATGACCCTCAAGCGCCTTGGCCTCTTCCATCAGCCTATCGTGATCCTCAACGTCAATGGCTACTACGATCCGCTCAAGGAACTGCTGGCCCGTAGCATCAGTGAGCACTTCATGAGCGAAAAGCACGGCCAGATGTGGACCATAGTCGAGCGCCCCGAAGAGGTGATCCCTGCCCTGCGCAATGCCCCCGCATGGGGCGATGGGGCCATCAAGTTTGCCAACGTGAAATAATTCGTGATTCGTGATTCATCGCGCTCCGATTGAGCCTTCCGAATTCTAAACCACTCCCAAAATCTCCCGTGCTGCCTCGATCTGCGGCAGGTGAATGGTGTGCGGCAGACCGGGATACACCTCCTGGCGGACCTTAGCCCCCATGCCAGTCAGCACCTGCGCGGTTTCTTCTACCCGCCAAAGCGGTACGTGCGGATCGCGGTCGCTGCTACCGATGAAGACAGGTACACCGTCTAGCCGCCCCTGATACGCGCGTGGGGTATCCGCTGGCCCGATCAGACCGGCCGTGAAAATC
>CAYVAP010001033.1:0-1563 GCA_964449365.1 uncultured Bacteroidia bacterium | reverse complement strand
AGATGCGGAAAAAGATGCAGCGATCACCCATCATTCGGGAGTTGACAGAGCACTAAGCCACTATTGGGATTTGGCCCCCCCAAATAGGATGCATACATGGTAGCTAATATGCTGATAAACGATGTGAAAACATCAAAGGTTTAGCCAAGCCTCGATTCTACTGCTGGAGCGTTATTTAGCCATACAAGCCAGGCGGAGGGCTTATCTCAGCCCTGGAAAGGCTTCGCATTGACGGGCTAGCCGCTGATATTGCTCAGCGCTGAGCGGAAATTCTCCATACCACACGTATTCATAAGGCCGCATCAGGGCTGCAAACGCCTGTCGCTGGGCAGGGGGAAGCTCGTCGAGGTAGTCGTGATTGGTCTTGTGGGGTTGCCAACCGATGTGTCCTTGGCGGGCGAGTCCCTGGAGCACGTGCAAGAAGCGCAAGCGCAGGGCCAATCGATAGTTTTGCTCGGCTTCAGCCGTCTTCAGCGCAGTCTGCACATCCAAGCTGCGCAAGTCTTCGAGCGTATCGACTGCCTGCTCGGCTTGGCTACCGATAGGGGTGCCTCGGCCTGCCAGGGTGCGACGCAAGATCAGCAGCACCAATGCCATGAGCAGCCCTATCACCAGGAGGTACATCGCCCACTTCCAGCCTTGCAGGGTGCTACCATCCAGGGAAATGTTGTCCTCCTGCGCTTCAGGCCGTGGTTCCGGACCATAGCGATACGCCTCACGGGCTTGCCGCTCACGCAGGGCCTGCTCGTCAAATGGCCGCAGGCTGTCCTGAGCCAGGGTGCTACCCACGCATAGCAACCATCCGAATATCAATAAGACCAGGCTTCGAAGGCATAGCTTCATGTCGATCGCATCTTGCGCATGTCAAATTTTCCTTCCCACCGTCGCTCCAGCAAGATGGGGTAGATCAGGTAATACCACAGCACAAAGGCCAGCGAGAGGCCAATGATGAGCAATTTGAAGACCAGAGGCGCTTCCGTGAGGCGGGTGACATATCCTTCCAGAAAAGCTGCCAGGATAAAAATCGGGATCAAACCGTCCCAGATTTTGATGCCGTCTTTGCCGGCTCGCTGTACAGAGCTGCGCCGGGGTAGGGTACCGGGAAAAAGGATGCTATTGCCCAGCATAAAGCCTGCCCCCCCGGCGATCACAATGGCCGAGAGCTCCAGGGTGCCGTGGATATAGATCACCGGCAGGGCTTCCCAGAGCAGGTTTTTGGTATGAAAAAAGGTGAGAAACGAGCCCAGCATCACGCCATTGAAAAAGAGCACGTAGATGGTGCCCACCGTGAGAAAAATGCCATAGACAAAGGCGGTGAAGGCGACCATGATATTGTTGAAAGCAATGCGAATGAACATCGGAAAGGACGATTCGTCCTTGTATACGCCCATGGGGTCTCCCTGCTCGATGTTGCGAATGGTCATCTCTACGTAGCTATCGCCCAGCACCATGCGCAAAAACTCATTGTCCTGCACGGCGTTGAGCACCCCGATCAGGAAAAAGAAAGTGAACATCAGAAACGCGTAGAACACCTGCCGATGGTTGCGGCACATGATCAGCGGC
>CAYVAP010001032.1:0-1576 GCA_964449365.1 uncultured Bacteroidia bacterium | reverse complement strand
GATTACGAATTTCGAATGCGAAGCACTCACCTATATGAACGGCTAGGGGTATAAGGGAGATAAGGTATCAGAGTATCAGGTACTTTGGCCAGCCCCCGAGAAGCTATTGGCTACCACGCTCTTTTTCACACCCTTTCATATACTCAAAGTGTCTGACCATTTCGTTTCCGAGTGCTGGTTTATGCAGCTCTTTTCACCCCTGTAGCTCCCTCAAGGGAGCATTCAGACAGGGTTGAGCTTCGCGCCATCGAACGAAAAATCCCCCTTGAGGGAGACAAAGGGGGTGAAGTACTACCATATTCATGCTACTAACTCCTGAAAATCAACAGCTCTGAAAAAAGAGCGGAGCACCCGATTCCGTCATAATCAGGAATCCTTTAGTCTGGAGGATTGGTCGTCTTTGCGCTTGAGGCGCATGCGGTAGAGCAGGCCGAGCTGGTAATTGGCGGCGTCGCGGAGCTTGTAATAGCGCTCCTCTTTGGGGAGGCGGTCGCGGAGCAGCTCGGCGTTGAGGGACTCGAGGTTGGAGAGCACGATCAGTTGCTCGTTGGTGGCAAAGTCGCGTTGATTGAGGCCGTTGCTGGCGGCTGCTTGGTGATCGCCTTTCCACTCGCGGGCGCTCTGGCCAAAGACGATCACGTTGAGCATGTCGGCTTCTTCGGCGTAGGTGAGCCACTGCTGATCGGGTACCTCCTCACGACCACGCAGCAAGAAATTTTTGATGGTCTCGGTGTGCAGCTCGTAGTTGCGCTTGGAGAGAAAGCGGTGGGCGTCCCACTCGCGGTCGAGGGCTTGGTTTTCTTGTTGCTTCAATCGCTGAAACTCCCTGATCAGTAGCAGCTTGAACATGGGACTGATGTAGGCCCCAAATTCGAAGGCGATGTCGGCGTGGGCATAGGTGCCACCGTAGCGCCCACGGCGCGAGCGGATACCCACCGCTTGCACCCGCTCGCGCCATTCGGTCACCGAGAGGGTGAAGGTGGGATCGCCGGCGATCTGCATAATCCCGTCGAATTCGACGGGTTTAAAATCGGGGTTGTTGAGCGTCTCCCAAGCGGCTAAGAAGCGCAGGGTAGCCCGGGTGCGCAGCCAGTTACGGATGATGTCATCGGGCCGCTTTTCGCCGCGTACCATGTCGGTGAGGCTGATAAAGTCTCCTTCCACCTCCTGGCTGAGGCTGATGCTGAGTCCTTCGACCTCGATCTGGGGTTTGTCTTGCTTAGCCATAAGCAGTCATCTCCTCAAATCTGAGAAGATTGATGCCGGGAAGCAAGCGCCCGGGCGAGAGGCGGCTGATTCCCGTCGAATTCGACGAGTTTAAAAGGAAGGATAGCGGGTCTCCTAGTCATTAGTTTCGCGGTTCAAAGTTTAAGGTTGAAAGTAAATTTAGCCGCTTGGGGCGGCCACTGAGTGAGCCAAGAAGAACGGTTTCGGCACAGAGTGCCTCACCAGCAGGAAGTATACTACGTGGCGTAGGGATTGTAGAATTGAAAGACACTATAACTTATTGATGACAATGCCATTCAATAAATCAACCACTCTACCATTCAACCACTTTGAAGTATAAATGCTGTAC
>CAYVAP010001031.1:0-1577 GCA_964449365.1 uncultured Bacteroidia bacterium | reverse complement strand
AATGAACCATCTTCAACTGCTTATTGCGCAGGTGGTGGCGGATATGAACTATCTGTTGAAGCATTATTCGGAAGACGAGGCCAAGCCCTACATCGAGCTGCTCGGGGAGATCAATGAGCAGTATTGCGCTTCCCTCGATGCCCTCGGCGAGCGACTGGAGGCGCAGAATGGATGGGACTTCGAGATTTAGACGCACTTGGACCAGGCAGGGCGCGGGCTACGTGCGAGGATAGGCCAGCACGAATGGGGGCGCGCTAGTTGCAAACTAGCGCGGGCGGGGGGAGGTAAAAACTAAACTATGCTACAAAACTTGGCATCTTTGACGCCTCTTCGTAAGTAAAGTTAGCCCAACTCGGTACTGACTGTATCATTTGTTCGCTCTCTATCCCAACTTTACCTCCTAAATTTAATAGCGATAAGATTAACACACCCTCAAAATATCGCTTTTTAGGATTAAATACATATATGTTGATATAGTTATTTTCTAATCCATACAATACTTTCACCTCATAATCGGCAAAATCATATCCAACAAAATACCTTTGGATAGGAATTTCACTAGAGATGAAGTCTATTCCTGTTTTCTGTATTAAGGATTTTCTTGGATTTGTAATAGACTCATCTCGGCAGGTGATAATTAACCCCGTCTTTCTTTGTAGCAATTCAACCAATACGCTTATAGAAGGAGGTTGACGTTCAAAATGGAATCTCAATGTTGGATTCATGGAGTATCAGGTAAAGATTTAAACCATTTAATTAGCTGAGCAGGATGTTTATCTCTCCAACGAGGAACTAGAATACCAGCTCCTTTCAGGACATCAGCGCAGTTAGTCGAGCAATTATTTGTTCTGACTTTATAAGGCTTTGCAGGCTCTAGAGTCTTGGCAGAAGCCATTTGGGTAGCAGCAGAAACTTGTTGGTAGTCAAACTTTTTCAACACAATATCTCCATTTAAAACAATTTCTGTTGCTTCACTGAAATCTAATGCTTCAAAGTAGCTTGGATGATCTTCCTGGCCATTAGACCTCTGATGGTACCACTGTACATCGCCTAGGGTTCCACCTTCTTGATAAGATATTCCAATAATTATATGACCGGAGGGTCCAAGGTCAGGATCATAAGCAAGCAAAATTGTCCCTTTCTTGCTTTGAAGGTCCGACCCTCTACCAGCTTCTAACGGATCAAGCATTAAAGCCGCAAATATTCCGGCAGGTTTTGCAATTTTTAGCGGATTGATTTCAATAGAAGGAGGAGATGGCGCAGTTGAGGGAGGAGGGCTAATTGGTGAAGTTGGAGGCGGGTTTAGAAATGTTGCCTCAGAAGACTGTTTTTCTCCACTTACAGGCGTAAAGACCGGAGCGGTAGAGGTATTATCAACGGCTGTTGTTTGGCTTCCCGTAGTCGGGTCAAATGTGGCAGGATATGTTTCGAGTCCTTCCAGCTCAATCATATCCACCACCCGATTCTCCGAAAAGGCATACGGCGAGTTCCACGGATACTTAACCGCCAGCGGATCCACCGACAAAAACCGCCCGATCCGCGCATCATGCACCCGATACTTGTAGCTGACCGCATTC
>CAYVAP010001030.1:0-1578 GCA_964449365.1 uncultured Bacteroidia bacterium | reverse complement strand
CGCAGGTCCAGGGTGTCGCCCGGGAGCCAAAAGTTGTCGCCGTCGAGGTCGATGGGATTGAGGCCCGTCTGTGGAATAGCGGGTAGTGGGTCATCGCTCAGGGCGCGCAACATGTTGAGGCGGCCCAAGCCCAGCTTGTTGGGCAGCGCTGGATTTTCGTCATAAATGTCGTCTGAGGTGACCCGCACCCGCTGAGCGGCTTCGTAGCCGTTGTACTCCGGAAAATAAGAGGCTACCAAAGCCACCGCGCCCGCTACCACTGGGGCTGACGCCGAGGTGCCCCCCCAACTGTGATAGCCCGTGCTGCCCAGGGTGCTGCGAATGTTCCAGCCCGGAGCGGCCATGTCCACGGTGTAGTGGTAGGTAGAGTTGACGAAGAGGGTATCGCCGTAGGAGGTATTGGCCACCGAAATGACGCGCTCATACGCCGCCGGATAGAAGGCCATATCGCTGTCGCTGTTGCCGCAGGCGGCGATCACTGCGGCCTGACGGTTGACCGTGGCAAATTGGATCACATCTTCGCCGAAGCGGCTGCGCAAGCTCGACCCCCAGGAGCAGTTGACTACCTGCGCCCCTTGCTGCACGGCGTACACGATGCCCTGGTAGCCATAGTAAATGGACCCCAGCGCGTCGTCAGGGGCCGCTTTGATGGGGAGGTATTCGCAGTTGAAGCAGATGCCCGGCAAACCGATGCCGTTGTCGGCCCTAGCGCCTACGATGCCAGTCACCCAGGTGCCGTGCACATTGCCCACCGCAGGATCGTTGTCGCCCAAGCTGCCAGTGAAGCTGCCACCAAAGTCCCAACCGTAGTAGTTGTCGACGTAGCCGTCGTTGTCATTGTCTAGTCCATCGAGGGGATCATCGTAGTTGTAGGCCAGGTTGTCGATCAGGTCGGGGTGCCCATCTCCGGTGCCAGAGTCGACGATGCCCACGATGATGGAGGTATCGTTGCGCTGAAGGTCCCAGGCTTCGCGGGCTTTGATCTGACGGAGGTGCCACATGCTATTGAGCCCTCCGGTGGTGTCGGCAAAGGGATCATTGGGTTGATAGAATGGCTCCTGCTGATACCATGGTTCGATGTAGTCGATGGCAGGATGCTTGCGCAGGGCAGCCAGGGCGCGCGGCACAGGATACGCCGGGTCGAATTGCACGTAAAAAATCAGTGACAAATCGGCAGCCTGGGGGCCAGGCTGTCGCGTCTGAAGGGGGGGAGCGATCTGCGGGAAGGCCCGGACGGTGCTGCCCCCGGGTAGCTTAGCCAGGAGGCCTTGCCAAGAGGCGAGCTGAAGCTGATTACCTTGGATAGCCGAGCGATATTCCGGAAAAAACTTGACGATCAGGCGGCCTGGCAGGTAGGCCGGGGCCAGGTGAGATTGGCCCCAGGCACGGGGGGAGAGGCCGTAGCCGCCCCCAAAGAGGCTCAAGACTAGTCCCCAAAGGGCAAATCGCTTCATATCATTTGATTTTGCTTGAATGGAAAGCAAATTTGCAAGGAAAAAATAGTAAAACCGCGTGATTTTCCTTGTATCCGTGTCACGTTTCTCCTTTATCTTGGGTCAACAGAGAGAGAACGGCAAC
>CAYVAP010001029.1:0-1579 GCA_964449365.1 uncultured Bacteroidia bacterium | reverse complement strand
GATGGTGAGATCCTGAGACTTTGGGACGTACAATCTCTTAGTCTCGACCTCTCAAACTCTCAAACTCTCGATCTCTCGACCTCCTATCTTCAGGCGAAGAAGGCCAACTTATTTTTTGAGCGTTACTTACATCCTTTGTGCCCCCTATGCTCCGCTATTCGCACCTTCTATCACCATTGCCACCAGGACCACCACGGCGGCGCCGATCAGGTTGAACCAGAGGTAGCCGATGTTGAGCCAATGGAAAGTTTCGGGAAACAACAAAGGTAGAAAAAAGCAAGCCATCACCAGCAGTTCGGCGACCAGCGCGCCGATGAAGGTAGCCGTACCACCGATCTTTCGGAAGAAAAAGGCCACCACGAAGAGCCCCAGAATGGTACCGTAGAACAGTGAGCCGAGGATGTTGACGTATTCGATCAGGTTTTCGAAGCGCCCTGCCGTGATGGCAAATATGATGGCCAGAAGGCCCCAGCCAAAGGTCAGGGCCCTGGATACCAGGAGGTTGTGGCGGTCGCTGGCTTCGGGCCGGATCATGCGCTGGTAGATGTCTACCATGGTGGTGGAGGCCAGCGCATTGAGCTCGGCAGCGGTAGAGGACATCGCCGCAGAAAAAATCACTGCCATCAGTAGGCCCACCAGCCCGATGGGTAGATGGTTGAGCACAAAATTGAGAAATACCCGGTCTTGGTCTTTGAGGTTGGC
This sequence comes from uncultured Bacteroidia bacterium, assembly GCA_964449365.1. Classification (GTDB taxonomy): domain Bacteria; phylum Bacteroidota; class Bacteroidia; order J057; family J057; genus CAYVAP01. The sequence goes on along the minus strand of CAYVAP010001029.1, from coordinate 877 downwards.
GTTGGGGTCGCGCGACTTCATCAGCTCCAGGCTGAGTGCTCGCACCGATTGCTGCTGACGGGCCAAGGCCTGGGCATCTTTTTGGGCTTGGCGGGCGACTGCGGGATCTTGATCGCGGGCTTGGGCCCAGGCCAGCCAGACTTGCGCTTTGGCTTGATCGAGCGAGTCGTAGCGAGCAGCCAGGGTCTGGTAAGGGGCCGCCATAGGACTGGCCTGGATCAGCTTGACCTCCCGATCGTTGAAAAACATCGGGGTGGGATAAAACTGATAGAAGACAAAAAGCATGACCCCCATAAACAGAATCAAAAACTGCATAGGTACTTTGAAGATGCCATTGAACAGCAAGCCGACGCGTATTTCGCTCACAGATTTGCCGCCCAGGTAGCGTTGCACTTGCGACTGATCGGTACCAAAATAGCTCAGCGCCAGAAAGGTACCCGCCACTAAGCCCGAAAGTACGTTGTAGCGATCCTGGATAAAGTCCCCGAAGCTATCTGGCAGGGTGATCACGTTGAGGCGACCCGAAACCCCGGCCAGAGCCACGGCGTCGCCCAAGCTCACCGCTTCGGGCAGGCGGGCGACCATCAGCACCCCCGCGACCACCATCCCGATCAAAATCACCGCCATTTGTTGCTGCTGCGTTTTACTCACGGCTTTGGTGCCGCCTGATACGGTGTAGATCATCACCAGCAGGCCAATCCCCACGCAGGTCCAGCTCAGATCCCACTCTAGCAGGGGCTCTAGGATGATGGCCGGGGCCACGATGGTGATGCCTGCCGCCAGGCTACGCCCCAGCAAAAACAACAGTGCCCCCAAGCTGCGAGTCTTGAGGTCAAAGCGCTGCTCCAAGTATTCGTAGGCCGTATATACGTTGAGC
>CAYVAP010001028.1:0-1585 GCA_964449365.1 uncultured Bacteroidia bacterium | reverse complement strand
AGGAAGATCACCCCGAAGTAGATCAGCAGCGGCACCGCGATGCGCAGCACGTCCAAGGGCAGCTCGACGATCAGCTCACCCTTGAGGCTAAACATCACCACGATGGTAAAGAGCAGCGCCGAAAGGGTCAGCGGCGAGATACGGGGGATGAAGGTCTCCTGATACCAGGTTTCGCCTTTCCACCGCACCAGCAAGACGCGCGAGAGGATACCCGCCAGGAAAGGAATGCCCAGGTAGATGAGCACGCTCTCGGCGATCAGCCCGATGCTGATGTCCACGATGGCCCCCTCGAAGCCAAAGAGGGGCGGCAGCTTGGTGATGAACAGCCAGGCGTAAAAGCTGTAGGCAAAAACCTGGAAGATGCTATTGAGGGCTACCAGCCCGGCGGCGTATTCCTTGCTGCCCTCGGCCAGGTCGTTCCAGACCAACACCATGGCGATGCAGCGGGCCAGCCCGATCAGGATCAGGCCCACCATGTAGTCGGGATAGTCGCGCAGGAAGATCAACGCCAGAGCAAACATCAGGATGGGGCCCAGCACCCAGTTGAGCAGCAGGGAGAGGCCCAGCACCTTCACGTTGCGAAAGACCTTGGGCAACTGCGCGTAGTTGACCTTGGCCAGCGGCGGGTACATCATCAGGATCAGCCCGATGGCGATGGGGATATTGGTGCTGCCCACCGAAAATTGGTTGATGAAATTGGGCGTGCCAGGTAAGAGGTAGCCGATGCCCACCCCTACGGCCATGGCCAGGAAAATCCACAGCGTCAGATAGCGATCGAGAAAGCTGAGGCGCTTGATGGGAGGAGCGGTAGATGGTTGAGTCATGGGTGAAAGCAATTTGATCGCAAATGTACGATGAAACTGGGGAGTTGCAAAGGGGGAAGGGAACGGCAATGGCAAAAACCTTGGACAAGGCCGTTACCTCATGGGATGTAGTGCTGCTTACCGTCTGGCAAGCTGAGAATGTGCCCTGCGGCCGCCGGGATCAGCCATAGCATTGGGCTGGGGCTGGCTTCGAAGTAATCTTCTTGGCTCACTCAGTGGCCGCGCGCAGCGGCTATCTTTACTTTCAACCTTGAACTTTGAACCGCGAAACGAATGACTAGCTGGCGGGGGGCTGCTCTTGGGTGGGAGGAACGGCGCGCGCGCCTATTCGGCATAGCGGATGGGAATTGACCCCAGAAAACCACCCATTTTCTACCCCAAACCTCGCATCCTTGCCTCGTGGCCGAGCTGCTGCGCATCCCTAACCCCCTCTACGACGTCGACTTTCGCTACATAATGGACGACGAGAAGATCAGCCGCACCGATTGGGAGCGCCTGCTGAGCATCTTCGATTAGGCCACTATCTCCGATGCCAAGGATCATATCCTGACCTTACAGGAGGCTGACGCACCAGGTGATTACCAGCCGCTGCTGCGCCGCTTGCAGCAAGCCCTGGCCCATCCCAAGCTGGCAGCCGAAATGGACCTCGAAGACGAAGTCCTGGTAGAATTTAAGAAAAAGGACCAGGAAATCCTGGCTATACGTGAGCTAGCGGAGCGGGAGCGCAAGGAAAAAGAAAATACCCAGCGTCGCTTCGTGCG
>CAYVAP010001027.1:0-1600 GCA_964449365.1 uncultured Bacteroidia bacterium | reverse complement strand
TTTTCGAGGTAGTACTCGAGTTTTTCACTGTGAATCATGTCATCGAGCGCGTCGTAGAGTGGGCGCAAGTAGGGATCGACCTTTTCCTTGAGGTCGCCGGGCAAAAAGCCCAGGCTCTCTCCGGCGTCGACGGCAGGACGACAAAGGATGATCTTTTTTACCTGCTTCTCTTTGAGGGCTTTGACCGCCAACGCCACAGCGATGTAGGTTTTGCCGGTACCTGCAGGCCCGATGGCAAATACCACGTCATTGCGATCAGCGGCACCTACTACCAGGCGCTGGCCTCGATTTCGTGGCTGAATGACCAGCCCCCCACTACCGTGTACCAGCACTGTATCGGTCGATACCTCTCGGATGTCCTCGTGGCCTTGGTGAGACTCAGGGAGAATCAGCTCGTTGAAGCGATTTTCAGAGACCCGCCCCTTGCGGCGGATTTCAGCAAACAAAGCCCCCAGAATCGCTTTGAGGTGCTCGATCTTGGCGTCGTCGCCTTTCACGCGCAACTCGTCGCCACGGGCCACAAATTTGATCTCAGGAAACCCTTCCTCGATCTGATGTAGGCGCAGGTTGTTGACGCCATACACTTCCAGTGGGCTGATGTCCTCCAGCAGAAACGTGTGTTCAGTCAATACGGATTTTGTTGTCAATCTTGATTCTTAAGGAAAGGTAAGGAAAAATGTATCAGTGAGGCAAGTCTTGTACCCCGTGCAGCATGAATTTAGCATCAGTCCTGAAGGCAGGACCAATGCTTGGCTAAGTCGGGATAAAATGAGGGATGTACGGGTAGTTTCAGCAGGCTGTCGGAGATAGGGATCATTTATGGCTAAAGCATCCAGCGATCCAGGCGATCGCTCGCCCACAAGAAGCTGCCCAGGCTACTCCAAAGACCTAGCATCAGGAGGGCACGATAGCCAGACAGATACAAGACAGGGCCATGCGCCATCTCAAAGTGGATAAACCATACGATACCCATGGTGGCAAGGCCCGCCGTCAGGCTCTGTAAGTACAGGTAGTTTTGCCCCGACTGAGTGATCCAGCCCGGGGAGCAGGCCATCATGAGGGGTAGGATCGCTGCGGTAATCAGTAGCAGGCCCAACAAAAGCATGAGGCCGGGATGGCCTTGCAGCCAATCGCTCAGGTATTCCGTCTGCGTATGAACCGATGCAGGGTGAATCTCCGGGGAGGAAACCACCTGAATGCGCATCGGCTGGGAAAAAGCTAGCCCAATCAGGGTAGCAGACAGGAGCATGAGTGCCCCTTTGACTTGATGAGACGATCGCAGCATAGGATATGTGTACGGATATGGCAGGAAAAATGATCCATCATCACGTGGATATTTTCCTGCTCAGCGTCGCCTCCCTGCTCCATGCCTTCGGCCTCAGGGGTTAGTAACGCGAAAAAAATTACTTCCCGATTTTGCGAAGAGATCTCGTTCGTAGACAAGGAAGAAAAACCGAGTTTGGCGGGCCAAATGAGGCTTTTTCTGACGCAGTATGCGGGCGAGAGATCGAGTCAAAAGCGGAACTTATTTTTCGAGCGTTACTTAGTAAGGCGAGAAAAATAACTTCCCTAATTCGGTTAGAGATCTCGTTCCAGATCA
>CAYVAP010001026.1:0-1605 GCA_964449365.1 uncultured Bacteroidia bacterium | reverse complement strand
GGATACACCGAGCCGGTTAGCACTGCGCTACTCTGGTCGAGGTTGACGACCTCCGAGTAGGATACGTAGCCACTCTCGCCCGTAGCCTGGATGCGTTAGTACTTGTGCTGAGCCAGCGGATCGGCATCCACCAAGCTGTACATGCGCGGCGCATGGATGTCGCCTTGCGAAGCAGCGAGGCCGATGTTTTGGAAAGAAATCCCATCGATGGAGCGCTGCAATTGGTACAGGTTGATGCCTTTCTCACGGCTGACCCACCAGTTGACCTGCACATCGTCGGTGCCGGGTAGGGCCTCCAGATTGAGCCAGTCCACACCCGTAGTCTGCTGGGAGGTGCCACTCATTACTTGCAGCACCAGTTGGGGCCGATAGTTGGGGTTGCCGTATTCTTTGGAGGCAAAAGCAGCGTCATTGCCCTTGATATGCTCCAGCATCAGGTTGAGATAGACCGAGTCGCGGATCGGCCCTACTGGCCAGCTATACTGCTCATTGCGATCATAAGAGCCAGAGAGCGACCCTAGGGCCTGAATCGGCTGCGGACGGTTGCTGCTGGTCAGGTTGGTTTCCGTCCACACGGCATCATCGCCTAGATGCAGGGTCATGGGCCCGTGGCCGGGGTCGGAAACACAGGTCAGCTTGAGCTGCGCGTCCCAGATCTCACCCTGCACCTGACTCAGGTCAAAGCGCAAGTAGGACTGACGCTGTCGGTTGCTGGCGTTCTCTACCCGCAGCAGGGTATTGTTGTAGCGGGTGCCATTCTGCAAGTAGGCATCGTGAATGGGACTCAAGGTGATGGTCTGCACCTGTGGTGCAGGATTGCCCTGGCTCAGCGTAGCCTCGAAGTGATTGAGGTTGAAGCTACGACCATCCATATGGATCCGCAACACCTGTGGCCCTTCGGCCAGTGCAATCGGCCCAGCATAGACCGTGGTCCAGTTTTGCCATCCTCCCGTAGCCGCGAAGGTAATAGGGCCGCTTACGTCTGCGCCGTCCACTTCGAGGTGAAAAAGGCCTCCAGCCGAGCGGCTCGCCACGCGGAAAGCAAACTGATAATCGCCCGCCTGCTGCACGTCTATGGTGTAGTTGAGCCACTCATCCTCGCGAATCCAGCCCACGTTGTAGCCACCTCCTTGGTCGGCAGTAGGCTGGATATCGACCCCCTCGCTGCGGTATTGCCCCCCGTGATTCGCATGGCTCTGGTCGTGGTAGGCTTGCCCTTCTCCTGCCTCGTCGAAGTCCTCTGCTTGCACCATTCCTGGAATTGGCCAGGGGATACCGCCATAAGGATCGCCCACCAACGAAGGGCCAGAATTCTGGCATCCCAGGGCCCAGCACACCGAGTTGGCCAAGAGCGTTTTGGCGTCTTCGGTAGCGTTGATCAAGCCCTGTTCGTAGAAAAAGAACCCCATGCGGCGGGCCGGAGCAGTGAGGCCCACCATTTGGTCGCCGGTCTCATAGCAGTAGATCAGGCTGCGATGGCTGCGGCCCGGCCAGGTAGCCACGATGGTCGCTTCACTGCTAGGACGCCCCCAAACGCCTCTGCCATTAGGCAGGGCTTACGCATCAAAAAGTAGTTGTAAAAGTCGAAAATAAGTAATAAATGGA
>CAYVAP010001025.1:0-1606 GCA_964449365.1 uncultured Bacteroidia bacterium | reverse complement strand
CATAGACGGCGGGGCTGCGACGCATGACTTGCCAGTGCCACTTGGCGGCATCCGGGTTCTTCTTCAGGAGCTTCCGGAAGACCAACGCCAAGAACGAACAGAAGACGTGCCCGCGAATCGTCTCGTCGCGCTTGTGCCAGACCGGCCGCGTGTCCAGCACGGACTTCGTCGACGAGAACAGGTGTTCCACCATCCAGAGTTGTTTGTATTTCAGACTCGAACTTCCTGCCTTCCAGCAAGCGGCCAAGGTGCAGGTGGTACAGCCTCTGCTGGGCACGTCTTTCACCTTCGAAGCCCTACACAGTGGCTTCACCTTGCGGGATGCATTCGTTGACCTTGACGATGATCCCCTGCAGATCGACGCTGATCAGCTCATCGACGCCCTGCGTCCCAACAACTACCTGGTGAGCAATGTGACAGTGATGCCCCTGGCGGTGGCTTTTCAATTTCAGGACAAGTGGCAGTTTGGGATACACGCTGCCGTGCAGACTCGCAACGAACTTACCTACAGCGACGGGCTGCCGGGCTTGCTCTGGCGCGGCAATGGCGCTTATCTCGACGAAAGCGTCAACCTGGGACTCAGCTTCGACGCACTCGCCTACTCAGAAGTGGGCCTGAGTGCATCTACCGCCATCACTGACAAGGTACGCGTGGGAGGGCGTCTGAAATTGCTGCACGGCTTGCTCAACGTGTCTACTGACCACCGAGCCAGCGATCTGAGCCTCTACACCAATCCCGAATTTTACCAACTGACCCTCGACTACGACTACCGTCTGCGATTTGCCTCGGCCTTTGACGTCGAAATAGATAGCCTCAACGATATCACCAACCTGGAGTTAGGTGAGGCGGGGGCGGGTCAGGCGTTCAATTTCTCTAACCCCGGCGTGGCCATCGATCTGGGGGTACAGTTCATGCCTATCGAGAAGCTGACCGTCAATGCTTCGCTGGTCAATTTCGGAAGCATCAGTTGGCGCAATAGTGCGTCGGTATTCGCTACCGAGGGCAGCTTGACCTTCGAGGGGCTAGACCCCTTTAGCGACGAGATCGACGCCGACAGTGCCACCATTCAGCAAGCGGTGGGACAAAGCTTGGAGGCTTTTCTCGATTCGGCCTCAGCCGCCATCGAGTTGGGCGATTCCGAAGCCGACCGCTATCGCACAGGCTTGCCTGCTCGCTATTTTCTGAGCGGTACCTATGACGTGACCGATTTTTTCCGGGCAGGCGTGGCTCTGACGGGCGAAAGCTACCGGGGCGGTTTCAACCAAACCATGATGCTCAACGCTACCCTGCGCCCAGTGCATTGGTTTACCCTGGGCCTCAACTACGCCTACGACTATCGCTACCGCAGCATGCTCGGGATGCAAGGCCGCCTCAATCTCAAGTTCCTGCAGTTTTACGCCGCTGCGGGCAACGTGCTGGCACCCTTTCAGGTCGGTAGGTTACGCGCCGTTTCGTACCAATTTGGCCTCAACTTGACCTTTGGCCGTCAGGCTGCGAAGAAAAATAAAACTTGACCCCCAGGTCGATCAAACCGAGCAGATCCTCACCTGTATGAACGGTCAGGGGGATAGGGGAATAAGGGTATGGGGTATAAGGGGATAAGGTG
>CAYVAP010001024.1:0-1607 GCA_964449365.1 uncultured Bacteroidia bacterium | reverse complement strand
TTCCGTTTCAGGAGGTCATGCTCGATCAGCACAACTACCATACCTTTCAGCCACTGCTGTATCAAGTGGCTACGGATGGTTTGGAGCCCGACGCGTTTGCGTTTCCCCTGCGCAAGATGTTTGGCTAGCGTGAGAATTTCCACTTTCGGATGGCGAAAGTCGAAGGAGTGGATCGCGAGCAGCGGGTAGTGAATACCACGCTAGGTCCTATCCAGTATGATTATCTGGTGCTGGCTACCGGCACGGCCACTAATTTTTTCGGCAACGAAAAGGTGGAAACTTACTCCAACCCTATGAAGTCGGTGCCGGAAGCGCTGGATCTGCGGAGTCTCATTCTGCAAAACTTCGAGCAGACCCACGAAACGGAAATCACCCACGAGCGCGATATCCTGATGGATTTCATTATCGTAGGTGGGGGGCCTACCGGGGTAGAGATGGCGGGTGCCTTGGCCGAGCTGAAGCGCCACGTATTGCCGCATGATTACCCCGAGCTGGACTTTGAGATGATGGACATTCACCTGATGGAGGGGGGAGATCGCCTCCTAGCGGGTATGTCGGAAAAGTCGAGCGCGGACGCCAAACGGGCCCTGGAAAAAATGGGGGTCAACGTTCATCTCAACACTTTGGTAACGGACTTCGACGGCACCCGGGTGAAAGCGAATACCGACCTGGAGCTGGAAGCGGCCACGGTCATCTGGGCCGCTGGGGTCAAGGGCAATGTGCCCAAGGGCTTCGAAGGCAACCTCATTGCTCGGGGCAACCGCCTCAAGGTAGACGAATATCAGCGGTTGGTAGGCCACGACCATATCTTTGCGGTAGGCGATCTGGCTTACATGGAAACCGAAGACTGGCCCAAAGGGCACCCGCAAGTAGCACCTGCCGCCATGCAGATGGGCAAACACCTAGGCGATAACTTCAAGCGGCTGGCCAAAGGGGCACCGCTGGAAAAATTCCACTACTTCGATAAAGGGACCATGGCCACCATCGGACGCAACAAGGCGGTGCTGGATTTTCGCAAGCTACACATGAATGGCATTCTGGCCTGGCTAGGTTGGATGTTCGTCCACATCTTTTACCTGATTGGCTTCCGCAACAAGGCCGTGGTGTTTATCAATTGGGTGTGGAGCTACTTCACCTACGACAAGGGCACCCGCCTGATCATTCGTCCTTTCAAGCGTAAAAAAACCCTCGAGGAACAGGAGAAGGAACTGGAAGCGATTTGAGAGCAGTTCGAAACTTGGTATTCGGCATGGGTTGCCCTTTAGATGAAGACTCTCAATTACGAATCTCGGATTCCGAATTTCTCACCACCGCAACCGATAGATATGCCTTAGGGGCTCGAAACCTTGCCGCTCATAAAAGCGAATCGCCTCCCGGTTGGCGTCGTAGACGTTGAGTTGCACTTCGAAGATGTCGCGAGCTTCGGCCCAGTCTTGGCATGCGCGCAGCAGTGCCGTGCCCACGCCACGTTTACGCTGCTGGCTGTCCACCAAGAGGCTGTCGATCACTACCCTGGGAGCACGGCGCAAAAGGGGAAGGGATATGTTTTTTTCGATCTGTATGATAGCTACTCCGACCAATCCTACTGAGTCGATGGCTAGGAGGAT
>CAYVAP010001023.1:0-1609 GCA_964449365.1 uncultured Bacteroidia bacterium | reverse complement strand
TGCGACGGCTCTACATCAGATCCCAAAGATAAGCAGAAAGCTCACCAATATGCTGACACATAGCCAGGGCGTGGTTGCCGGATCGAGACGAGCAGACCGGTGAGCACGACCATGCCGATCCCCACTGCGGCAGCCAGTTGGATGGGAAAGGCGGCTTCGCCCCCCAGTTGAGCTTGCTTGATGATGATGCCCAGCAGGGCCCAGACGATGACTGCGCCAAAGGCGATGTCATTCCGAGCACCCGTAACGAACACGCCTACCACGCCAGCAGCCACCACCGCAAAGATGGTCCAGGGCAGTTCGCCCAGCTCGGCACCACTCCACCCTTCCTGCACCAGCAGCGCCGCTACGTTGGCGATGAGGGCCACATTGACCCAGCCGAGGTAGACGCTGAAGGGCAGATGCACCAGGTACTTGACGCGAGGCGAGGCTTCTTGCCGCCCGATGTGCAATCCCAGGTAGATGATCACCAGCGAGCCGACCAGCCCCATCATGAAGAGGAGGGAAAGACCGAGCCATTCGTTGAGCCAGGCCAGTAGCCAGGCCACGTTGAAAATGCAACTGAGCACAAACCAGGGACCAATGTCGGTCAGCCAGGGATCGGACTGTTTGGGGCGGCTGACTAAATCGCGGGCTTGATATACCGCAAAGGCGATGAGCAGCAGGTAGATGACCCCCCAAATGCTAAAGGTGATGCCCGCAGGGGCAAAAAGGGTGCTATATTTTGCCGAAACACTGCCGACCGACTTGCCAGCGACCAATCCTCCGTTGGCTAAGCCGTTGGCGGCGAGGGTGATGAACAAAAATAGCAGATTGGCGACTTGCCAGAAAGGCTTGGGTAATCGAGACATAGGAAAAAGCATCGAGGCGAAAAATTAAGAAATTACAAGTAGGAGCAACGGTAATGGAAAATCTTTCGTCATGGATTTATACTGATCGCGGCTGCCCACTCGGATGGGAGATGTCTATTTTTCAATGAGAAGCGTTGAGCCACAGCGACCGGTTGGCATGAAAACTCTTTGCTATCATCTATGAAGACAACCTTACCCGCAGTGATCTGTTTGCTGCTGATCCTGCTGGGCCTAAGTAGCCACCTCCAGGCGCAGGCAGGCTATACGATTAATGGCTACGTTACCGATGGGAGCAATGGCGAATCGCTGATCAACGCTACCGTAGCTGACCTGCGCAGCCGCAAAGGAGGCATGACGAATGATTATGGCTTCTTTAGCCTGACCCTGCCGGCAGACTCGGTCGATTTGGTGGTGAGCTACCCTGGTTTTGCCACCCAGCGCTTTCGATTGAAATTGGACGGCGATACTACCTTGCGCGTGGCGTTGCCCCCACTCGCACTAGATGAAGTGGAGATCATAGCTGAAGAAGCCGAACGAGCCGTGGACCAAACGGGCATGAGCGTGGTGAGCATCCCGGTGGATCAAATCAAGCTGATGCCTGCCCTACTGGGGGAGGTCGATATCGTGAAGGCGATTCAGCTCATGCCGGGGGTACAGTCTGGCAATGAGGGCGCTACGGGCTTGTACGTGCGCGGAGGAAGCCCCGATCAAAACCTCGTGCTCCTCGATGGGGTGCCGCTGTTCAACGTGAGCCACCT
>CAYVAP010001022.1:0-1622 GCA_964449365.1 uncultured Bacteroidia bacterium | reverse complement strand
ATACAACCATCATTGATCAACCTTAAACCATTAGCAAGCATGATAAACGCTTATTTCAAATTAGCCATCTGTGTCTGGAGCCTACTCAATCTCTCTCTCATGACGGCCCAGCCCTTGCCCATCCCTCAACTGATCGAGTCGCCCGCTGAGGTCTATCCCATGGGCATTTTTGCCTGCGAGGCGGGGCCCGAGCTCCCTGGCACCGAGATCCAGTGGGCGCTGACCGGGGGCGAGGTGATGCCCAGCGCTGGGCCCCGGACCCACCTGCGCCTCGATTGGGAGGGCGGGCCTTACGTGCTGCACTGCTGGCGTACCACGCTCAGCCCTCCTTATCGCCGCTCGGACACGCTGCGCGACACCCTGACCTTGATCGAGATCGACACCACCATCGTGGGTGATACGGTGATCCGCGGCGATGAATTTCACACCTACGAGGCGGTGTACCAGGACGGCATCCACTACGACTGGCAGGTGATGCCGCCTTACCTGGGCAGCATCGTGGCGGGGCAGGGCACGCCCGAGGTGAAGGTCCTGTGGCACAATCCGGCGCGCCGCTGGCGGGTGGCCTTGGTGCTGACGGTGCTTACCCACGGCTGGGAGCTGAGCTGGCCGCTGCCCATTCGCCTGTTTCCCAACCCACCGTCGGAGCTGCTGCCGCCGGAGCTGCCCCCGCTGGTGGAAAGCATCGTATGCGACACGCCTCAGGGCTATCGGGTGGCCCTGCTCGATACCCTGGCGGATCGACCACAGCGCCGCTGGTACCTGGGCGATCAGTTGCGCCTGCGCACCGAGGCGGCGCGCTGTACGTTGCTGCTACCGCCGGGGGAGTATGCCCTGGGGCTAGCGCCTGACCCCGCTGCGCAGGTGTCGCTGACCTTACCTCCTTTGCCCCAAGTAGATTTTGAGGTGGCCGACGATCAGATCTGTCAGGGCGGCAGCATCCACCTCAAAAACCTCTCCACCCCCAAGGGTCAGTTAACCTACCGCTGGGACTTTGGCGATGCCACTGAGACGCGGGTCTTCGAGCCGAGCCACACCTACGACCGTCATGGAGCGGGAGGGTTTGCCTATGCGGTGGAACTGAAGGTAGAAAACCGCTATGGCTGCCAGAATAGTTTGTGGAAAATGGCTTCGGTACACGAAAACAAGCTCCAATTGATGATGAATGACCGGGACTATGGCCTGGGGGCGGATACGCTGCATACGGTGGATTTGCTGGCCATGGTGACTACGCCGCTGGGCAGTCGCTACCATTGGTACCGCGATCATCGCTGGCTGGCCAGTACGGATACGCCCACCCTGAGGGTCGAGCCCTTTGGCACGTATTGGGCCTGGGTGGAAGACACCCTCGGCTGTCGGCAGGTGGTGCCGCGGCAGCAGCTTTGGCCCTGTGATCCTTACCCTGCCCAGATCGCTGGCCCCACGGAGGTTGCGCCGGGTGCAGCGTTTGCCCTGCACAGCACGCCAGTGCCGGGGGCGCGATATAGTTGGCGGCGCAATGGCGAGCCCCTTGCTCATGACCAGCCCCAACTCCCGCAGAGCGATTTACCCGCTGGCCTCTATCGCTATGAGCTGATCGTGGATCACACCCCGAACGAACGGATCCCCTGCGCCGATACCAG
>CAYVAP010001021.1:0-1624 GCA_964449365.1 uncultured Bacteroidia bacterium | reverse complement strand
AATCGTGCCCGCTGGCGCGCCCACGACTATGCGCATCTGAGTCGCTTTGACGTGGTCAATGGCCTCGCGGCCATCGCGCGCGATGAGCCCGATGCTCGCTTGCAGCATCAACTCGAAGCCCTCGCCTGGCGCTTGCTGGCCCAGGAAGCCCCGCTGACGCCTACCCCGCCACGCCGATCACGTCGCCGCAGCTTGCTGCAAGAAGCAGTCCTAGCCAATTGACCCAACCACTCGCTTGCTCACCCGAGCTTACGCAATATCCATCTGAGCGACACGCTCGTTCAGTTGTCATCAACCTGAGCGATCCCCCGGCGTATCTCATATCAACTCAAACAAACACCATCACCCCTTGCGGGTCTGTATGGTTTCGTTCTCTCAGTCATATCTTTTCTTTTTGTTCCCCTGTCTTTCCTGATTTGTCTCAGCCTTTTCGTTGACTCGACTCCTACCATCTCCATGGTAGGAGTTTTTGATTGAAGATTGTTCCAAGAGAAAGATAGATTTGCTTGATCTTTCGCGTGAGTGCCTCCTTTTTACCTTACCTCTGTAATCGTGATGAAACCATTATCTTCCCTTTTTCGCCTGGGCCCTTGGCTGCTTGTGCTTATGCTGGCTGCTTGTGCGCCAGATGAAGTAGAAAATATCACCCCTCGGGCTGACTTGATCTTTACGGTGGTCGATGACAATGGCAGCCCTGTGCCAGATGCCAGGGTTTACCTCTTTGGCACGGAGGCTGCCTATGAGGCCCATCTAGCCGACAACCCAGCGGGAGACCCCAGTGTATCTCCGAGCTTGGATCTCGAAGACATCGCGACTACCGACCGCTCCGGGGTAGCTCGCTTTACCGATCGGCCCTTGGATGGGCCCAACTCGGCGGTAGGAGAAACCTTCTTGTACCAACCTCGCCCTATCTATTTCCGCGCACTAGCCGAGCAAAACGGCGCATTTCTCACCAATGATGGCGGCGGCATCGCTACGCATCGCCTGGGCTTCCCAGAATTGGAGTCTGGCGAGGTGCTACTGGAGGAAATTGAGGTCATCCTGCGCTGAAGCGCTCAGCGATGAGCCGGATTCCCTCCAAGGTGAGCAGGGGGTCGATGACATCAAAGCGACCCTTGAGGGGCGTCAATTGCTGCGAAAGCCCCCCGGTCGCGACCACTTTTACGGGCTGAGCCAGCTCTGCGCTGATCTGGTCGAGCATTTCCTTGACCAGGCCCACGTAGCCGATCATGATACCTGCTTGCAGGGCGTGAGGAGTATTTTTGCCAATGGCCGACTCAGGCAAGATCAACGGCACCTGAGGTAGCTGAGCGGTGCTTTGCGACAAGGCTTGCATAGCGGTACCTAGGCCAGGGGCGATAGATACCCCCATGATGGTGCCGAGGGCCGAGACTACCGTGAAGGTCAGCGCCGTGCCAAAGTCGACCACGATGCAGGCCGTCTGAAAGCGAGTGTAACCAGCCAACGCATTGGCTACCAGATCTGAGCCGATCTCGGCCGTATTGTCGATCCCCATATCTAGCTGCTCAAACCACTCGGGACCAAGCACGAACGGTTGCTGGCCACTGAGCTGAATCAGGGTCTGCCGCATGGTGGGAGTAATACCCGGCACCACACTACTAAT
>CAYVAP010001020.1:0-1632 GCA_964449365.1 uncultured Bacteroidia bacterium | reverse complement strand
GAGCAGCGGTTTATACTGTTCATTGATCCATGTTAATTGTTCACTGTTACTTAATTCCGAGAGCTCTCGGTTTGGTGGAGAAAGGAAATGGTCGGACCTCGCCGCTACCCCTCCTCGGCGATATCGATGATGCCCTGCAACACATACTTGAAATTGGCAAGTTCTTCAGCAGAAAACTGCGCTTCCACGCGATTTTGAAACCTCAGCACCTCGTTGCGGGCCTGCTCGCGCAGCAGCAGCCCTCGCTCCGTGAGAAATACCCGCCGAATGCGCTTATCGACCGTACCTGCTTCCCGCATAATGATTCCTTCTGCTTCTAGCTCGCGCAGCACCCGCGTGAGGCTCCCTTTTTGCAGACCCGTCTTCGGGCCTAGCTGCGTGGCTGGCGTTGCGTCCTTGCGATCGATCGCCAGTAAGAGGTAAGCCGCCGAAAAGGAGTAGCCCGCCGCTTGCGCTTGGCGTTGGTACTGATTGTAGATCTTGAGCCAAGCCTTGCGAATATAAAAATCCAGGGTCGTTTGATGCGCCATAATGACGGCGAAAATACCACTTTTTTCGATTGTGGCCCGCTACTCTACGGCCTTTGCCGCTTCCAACCGATAAATCAGGTCGTATTCCTCTTCGCTGAGGGCCAATTTGCCCACCAAGCGCAGGTACTCATCTGGTTGAAAGCGACGATGCCCGGGCAGCAGCTCTAGCGCCATCACCGACTCGCGACCCGCACCGCCACAAAAAAAGCAGGAGGCATAGGGAAAGGCAGAGAGTACGTACTGCCGACCCTCCGCATCGACCGGCAACATGTAGCCCTGGATACTTACCGTTTCTCCGGCCAGGGCTTGCACCTCCTCATCGAATACCGGACGTGTGATCGGATAGCCTCCGAGCGGATCCTGCTCAGGCACGAAGGCGACCTTGGCCAGCATCTGCCAGTCCAGTGCCGTCTGAGCCGCCAAGGGCCCAAACGACAGCATGAGTGCCAGGGTGCTCATCAGCCCCCGGTCCAGCGACAATACGGTGGTTTTCATGCTTACTGCTACGGGTAGGCCCCGCCGGATGTTCGTATACCCGTCAGGTTCCACCTCGGTGCTGATCGACCAAGGCGCGCAGCGCATCCTCGGCCAGCAGCGCTTGCCAAGCGGGATCTTGGCTGGGGGGGCCTTCCCAAGGTGTGCTTCCCAAGGCCAAGGCTTCAGCCAAGGGAATAGCCGCCTGCCGAGCTTCGCCCTGCTGCACCTGCCAGAAAGCCAACGCCAGCGCATACTCGGCTACGCGATCATCGAGCAGGCGCGCCATCTCTAGATCTTCACCCGCAGCAGCCAGCTGGCCCAGTCGACGCAGTAGATCGCCCCGATGAAAATAGGCCCGCGCAAAATGCTCATCCAGGGTCAGGGCCCACTCATAAGCGTCGAGGGCCGCCTCGGTTTGCTGCAGCGCCTCGTGGGCCTGCCCTCGGCCCAGCCAGAGCTTGGCCTGCCGCGGATACACCAGCAGCGCATATTCGAAGTCGACCAAGGCCGCCGAGGCATGTCCGCTGCGCAATAGGCCCAGAGCGCGATTGGCGTAAGCCGCATCGTAGTCGGGGTCCAGTGCGATGGCCTCGTTGAGGTCGGCCACCGCTAGCTCGGGCAGCCC
>CAYVAP010001019.1:0-1645 GCA_964449365.1 uncultured Bacteroidia bacterium | reverse complement strand
GCGATGACCTGGAGGCGGGCGCGATAGACGTCGATCAGGGTCCGCAGGGTTTTTGTCCGCTCGGCGTCGGCCCGGTCGCGTTCCTGTTCAGCCGCTTCCTGTGCAGCTAGGGCGGTTTGTTCGTTTTGCAGGGCTTGGTTGCGGGCGTTTTCTGCATCGCTTTTGGCGATCTCCGCCTCCTGCCATTGCCAGCCCGCGAGCAGCAGCAAGACACTCAGCCCCCCGATCACGCTGCCGACCAGCAGCTTGCGGCTGCGCTTTTTGCGCCGGGCCTCGCCTTGGCTGTCGGCTACGAAGGCCCACTGGGCTTCGCTGAGTTTTTGCTCCTCGCGCAGGGATGCTTCGTAGGGTTCGATCAGTTGCAGTTCTTTGGCGTCGAGCCAGGTGCCGGTGCGTTCGAAGGCGCGGTGGCGGTTGTGGACGAGCTCGGCGATTTCCAGCAGGGCCTGCTCGGCCCCGCTGCGCTGGTTGGCGATTTCTCCGGCCAGGGTGTCGTGGGCGAGTTCGTAGCGGCCTTCTTCTTCGCGCAGGATGCGTGCTTGTTGCAGGCGCTCCAGGATGGCATCGACCTGGGCATCGCTGAGCGGCGGCACCTGCAATTCGCTGCGCTGGCGCGGTACTTTGGTGCCTTGCAGGGTGGTGAAGGCATTGAGCAGCTTGCGCACGGCGCGGTCGGGCAAGGCGGGAAAGCGCTGCCGGAGTTCGGCCTGTATCTGCTGGCTCTGCTCCTGCAAGAAGGCTTTGAGCACGTCGCTGATCTCGCCAAACTGCTCGATTTCTGCACTGGTGAATTCGAGCGGATATTGTTGGGTATCCGGCTGGGCGTCGGCTGCCAGCGCTGCCTGGGGATAGGTACGGGCGAAGTCTTCGCGGTACAGGCGGTCGAGATAGACCTGCAAATAGGGCAGGGCCACGCCCGAGCGCCCGGCGGAGACCTTGCTCACGATCTGGACGGGATTGGCGACGGGGTCTTCGAGGGTAATATGGAAGCGTTGGCAGGAGCGCAGCACGACCTCTTCCGCCTGCCGGGCGCTCATGGCCTCCACCCGCAGGCGGCGGCGAAACAGGGTGGGAATCTGCTGCTCGAAGTCGTAGAGATGAGCCAGGTATTCCTCGCGCAGCACAAAGAGCAGGCGGCAGGGCAGCTTGGCGTGGTAGATGTCGGCCATGGCGCGGGTGAAGATGCGCTGCTCCTCGGCATCGCCGAGGATGAACAGTTCCTCCAACTGGTCGAAGACGAGGTAGATGGGCCGCAGGTATTCGGCAAAGAGGTCTTCGATGATGCGCGGCAGGGGGGGTGAGTCGGCCTGCCAGAAATTGCCGTCCAGTTCTTCATCCCACAGATCGGTCAGGGCCTTTTGCAGGGCACCGGGCAGGTGGCCACCCCGCCGGATGAAGAGCGGCAGCCAGTCCGTGGCCTCGAAGCGGTTGCCCAGCCCGCACTGGATCAGGGAGGTTTTGCCGGTGCCAGAAGGCCCATAGAGCAGGACTAGCCGATTCTGGTTGACCAGTTCGTAGAGCTGCGCCGTCTCCTCCTCCCGCCCAAAAAATTGGTCGCGGTCTTCGCGGGTATAGGCATTGAGGAATTTGAAGGGGGAGGGCATGTGGGGTTGAGTTTTGGGGGGTGGAGTTTTGGGTTTTGGGG
>CAYVAP010001018.1:0-1648 GCA_964449365.1 uncultured Bacteroidia bacterium | reverse complement strand
GGCGTCGGGTTTTCTTCGGCTACCGGCCTAGCAGGATCGATCCGGAATCGCTTGCTGTAAAGACTGCTGTTCTCGCCTTGGGTGGCCAGGAGTTTGATCTCGAAGCTCCCCGGCAGAGGATAGCGATACTTGGTGCGCTGGTCGACTTTGCGCCGGTAGCCATTGCCAAAATCGAGCAGGTACTCCACCTCTTCATCGTAGCTTTCGATGGTAAAGGTCAAGAGTTGGCCTGCTTCGCGCGGGCCGGCCACATCCACCACAAAGGGCTGCATGCGGCTGAGCGTATCCTGGGGTTGGGTTGGCTGCTTGTCCATCATGCGAGACAGTTCCACCAAGCGCGACATGTTTTCGTAGTCGTCTCGTGTCCGCACCGTGTCGGTACCCAACTCGGGATGACTCACCAAAATCGCATTGGGGTTGGCTTGCAAAATTTCATCCAGCCGATCTTTTGGCAGGTCAGCGAAAGCGTAGGTAGCCAACGAGACGGGTTTGCGATCTGGCAGGTTCAGTAGCGCAGCGCCAGCCCCTAGCAGGCCAACTACCGTAAGGCCCACCACGATTCGTCGACGGCGGCCTTTCTTTTGCTCGCGGGCTTCGATCCGCTTGAGGACGTCCTCCACACTGGTAGGTTGGTTACTTGTTTTTGCCATAATAATTGTCCGATTGATGCATGCGGAAAAAAAAATCTCTGCCTGCCCAGGGGAGTAAGCCCGAGGCCATGACTCCCTGCTGGTACAAGCAAAATAAATTTATCATTTTGGATAGTGTACCTTATAAATATAATCTCTTTGCGAGGAGATATTACCGGGCGAATGTCTCAGTGGCCCAAACCATGTGGTGAACTGAGAAAATTTCACTTTTAGTAAAATTTGAACATTTATTCAAAAAATGATGCACACCCTATCCCCTTCCTCTTTTGCTCGACCCAAAACGCATGACTGATAGTCAGGCATTTGGCTATCAGCCCATAGTCGTGGGCTCGACGTCACTGATCAAGCCCCATGCCACCGTGGTTGGGCTTCGGCAACTCTAGCTATTTTCATTTTTAGAAATAGGCTATTAAGAAATAGTCCGATTTATAAATGACTATTGAACAAATATGATACCTAGGCTGCCGAGCTGGGGTGAAAGGTCAAAAAGCCGGGGTGAAACATCAAAAATCCCAGCCCGACGGTTGTCAGGCTGGGATCAATGGTTGGAGCAGCAATATGCTTGCTAGAAGGAAACCTAAGCGGTCTGCTTGAGAGCTTTGGCCATGGTAGAGCCGATCTCGGCGGGGGTTTCGACTACGTGGATGCCACAAGAGGCCATCACTTCCATTTTACCCTGAGCCGTACCCTTGCCGCCCGATACGATGGCACCGGCGTGGCCCATGCGGCGTCCGGGAGGGGCTGTCTGACCAGCAATGAAGCCTACCACGGGCTTGGTCATGTTGGCTTTGATCCACTCGGCGGCGATTTCTTCGTTGTTGCCTCCAATTTCTCCAATCATAATGACTCCCTCGGTATCGGGATCTTCGTTGAAGAGCTTGATGATGTCGAGGTGAGGCGAGCCGATGATGGGATCACCACCGATGCCTACGCAGGTAGATTGCCCCATGCCCTGCTTGGTCACCTGATCTACCGCTTCGTAGGTGAGCGTTCCAGAG
>CAYVAP010001017.1:0-1653 GCA_964449365.1 uncultured Bacteroidia bacterium | reverse complement strand
ATTGGCAAAGGCCTTGACCCCAAAGATCACCGTGCCCGTCGTGGCAAAGATCACGTTGGTCTGGTCGCGCACCCCGTTCTTGCGGAAGTAATGCTCTGAGAGGTACATGATCTTCTGAGGCGCGCCACCGCACTTGATAGGCGTAGCCGGCTGGGTAAAGAGCGCGTTGCCGCCCTTGAAATTTTGCAGCGTCTCGTAGGTGTACTCGGCGTAGTCCTGATGGTAGTTGGAGCAGATACCATTGGTACCAATGCTTTCTTTCAGGCCAGGGATACCGTCCCAGTCAAGCTGTATACCTGCGGCTACGATCAGGTAGTCATAAGAAATGGCCACGCCATCGCGGGTTACCACCACGTTTTGTTCCGGGTCGATGGTCTCGGCGTAGGCCTTGATCCAGGTGGCTTTTTCGGGAATCTGATCTTGCTCCTCGCGTACGGTATCAGCCAGGTCAAAGGCACCGGCCCCCACCAAGGTCCAGGCAGGCTGATAGTAGTGCTTTTCCGAAGGCTCTAGGATGGCTACATCCAAGGTGGGATCTTTGCGCAGCAGTTGGGCTGCGACGGTAATGCCAGCGGTTCCTCCGCCGATGATCAGAATTTGGTGATGCTTGTCAGCTCTAGCAGGCATAGCAGTAGATATTTGCGTAAAATTCGGATAATAAGATGCAAAAGAGAACTTTGTCGATTAGCAGTTCATCATATTCGCATATATTATTTTATTAATACAAGTTATTGCTCTGCGCAGACTTTGGCGGCGACAAATGACGCCAAGCATGGTATAAATTTCATGCGGCAGGGGTGATATTTCTCATTTGCAGGCTAAAAATTTGGCTTTCCCGATATTGCCACAGCCGAGGTCATTTCTACCTTGACGCCGTGGCCGCTTCGAACTGGGCTTGTTCTTTCGCCGTGCAAGACAGCAGTGGGGCGATGGTTTGGCGAAGCAGATCGAACATGAGCAGAGGAGCCAAGGCAGGTAGATGTATCAGCAATTTGCCTAACTTTACGCCAGCAATCAACTCAACTCCCTCCCCATGCTAAGACTTGCGATCACGCTCAGCCTCAGCCTATGGCTCCTATCGATCTCGGCGCAAGCCACCGCGCCGCGCCGTTTTTCTATGAAAGACTACCAAAGCTGGCTGCAAACTCGCCTCAGCTCTCTGCAACTAGGCGACCCCCGCGACAGCGTGATCCGCAAGATGGGCGGGGTGCAGCTCATCCGCGCCCGAGGCTTTGGCCTCAACGATGAGTTTCCCTCGCCCTACCGCCTCGATCAGCTGACCCTGAGCGACGGCATTCAGGCCGAAGTTATCTGGTACAAAGTCTGGGAAAAGGAAAAAACCTTCCGCTACGCCTACACCTTCACCGCTCTCGTGCTGCGCGATGGCGAGCTGATCGGGCAGGGCGTGAGCTTCGCCCAGGGCTTTGCCCTAGAGCAGGGTTTTAAGCTGGATATGCCCTAGTGCTTCGCATTCGAAATTCGTAATCAGGAATTCGTAATTAGAAGTGCTGCTGGTCAAGATTCTATGCGAATTCCGAATGGTTAATTACTTCATTCCGAAGGCACTAGGCATTCGTTTCGCGGTTCAAAGTTAAAGGTTGAAAGTAAAGATAGCCGCTGGGCGCGGCCACTGAGTGAGCCAATATGTGGGGG
>CAYVAP010001016.1:0-1659 GCA_964449365.1 uncultured Bacteroidia bacterium | reverse complement strand
GAGACTTTGGGACGTACAATCTTTTAGTCTCGATCTCTCGATCTCTCATTTCCAGGCGAAGAAGGCCAACTTATTTTTTGAGCGTTACTAAGCACTCAACGCAAGCACCTCTTTGGGGTGCTTTTTCACGTAGCCCTGAATGATGCGCTGCACATCAGGTATCTCCGGTCGCTGGGGGATAGATTCGGCGATATCAGCCGGAGACTGATCGAGAAAGTCGGCGTCGAGGTAGCTGTGCCCCTGGTAAGCGCCATGGCGCACCAGGACTACCGAGCGCTCGCTTTCGTAGCGACCGGCCCCCACCACCAAGAAGCTATCGAGCTGATCGCGCCCGTAGCTGAGCGCCGTGATGGCCCGCAGGACTCGCTGGTTGTAGGTTTCGGGATCTTCCTCGCCCACGCAGGCCCCAAGGCAGATGTGCAACTGGTGGTGAAAGCAGCGGCCACCGCCGTTTTCCAGGTCGTAAAGTTTGGGGCAAAGTTGGAAGTGCCGCCCCCACCGCCTCAGGGCCCCTTCGGCTTGCGGGCGTCCGGCGAAGCCTGCCACAGGCTGGTCTTTGACCCGGTACTTGTCGATGCGCAAGCGCAGGTAGCCCTGCTCTGTTTCTTCGCGGTAGACCCCGATTTTGAAGCTTTCGCGCCGCTGGGCGCGGTTGTAGGGGGGCTGGAGGCGCTTGATTTCCTCATTTTCATGCAGCAAGGCAATCAACTCGCTGCCGGTCTCGACCCAGTTGAGGTCGTGGATGAGATCGATCAGCTCCATGGTGCGGCGCGACTGATGCGCAGCGCTGAAGTGTGAGAGCACTCGCTTGCGGATGTTGGTGCTTTTGCCTACGTAGAGCACCCGCCCCCCTGCGTCGAGAAAATAGTAAACGCCCGTAGCCTCGGGCAAGGCATCGATCAACTCGCAGTTTAGGTGGGGAGGAAGTTTGCTTAGGGCCACCTCCTGGCTGAGGGTGTGGGGCGCGGGGTTGCCTTCGGCGGTGTCGTGAGCGAGCCGTAGCAGATGTTCGAAGAGGGTGGTAGTGGCCATCGCGTCGCTCATGGCGCGGTGGGCCTGCGGGTTGTCGATCTTGAGATGCTGGCAGAGGTTGCGTAGGCTGTGAGAGCCCAAGCCGGGCATGAGCTTGCGCCTCCACTTCACTGTGCAGAGCTGCTTGCGCGTGTAGGTGTAACCCAGGCGCCGAAACTCTTTTTGCACAAAGCTATAATCGAAGCGCGCGTTGTGGGCCACGAAGATGGCCCCTTCGGTAATCTCGACCACCTGCTTGGCGATTTCGAAGAAGCGCGGCGCATCGCGCACCATGTCGTTGTCGATCCCAGTAACGCGCGTGATAAAGTCGGGAATGGGAACCTCAGGGTTGACCAACGACTGAAACTGATCGATCACTCGGCTACCATCGTGCAGCACGATGGCGATCTCGGTGATGCGCTCGCGCTTGGGATCGCCGCCAGTGGTCTCGACGTCGATGATGGCATATCGCTTGGCTTGGGGCATAACCTTCTCCGCTGAATCCTTCTTATTAGAGGTAAAAGTGAAAGGTCGAAAGCCTTGGCTGCTTCGAAAAATGCGTGGGCTAACCTTTTGCTCGCTTAGGTTATGTACTAAGTAAGGGAGCTTTTTTGGCAAGGTACTAAATCATTTGGAAAAACGATCCTC
>CAYVAP010001015.1:0-1670 GCA_964449365.1 uncultured Bacteroidia bacterium | reverse complement strand
AACCACTCGCCGAAGAATTGCCCAAGCTCACTGGCGCATGCGACGTGACCATCACCGCTGTTCCCAAGGCCCATGACAACTGCGATGGCCTCATCGATGCCACCACGCAAGATCCGCTGATCTACCAGGAGCAAGGCGAATATACCATCGTCTGGCGCTTTGACGACAGCCATGGCAACTACACCACGCAGGAGCAATTGGTGGTCATCGAAGACCACCTCGCTCCGGTAGCCGACGCCGATACCCTGGAGCCCCTCAGCGGAAGCTGCGCCGTGGTCGTACCCGACAACTTTCGCCCCACGGCCACCGATAACTGCGGAGAGGTCATCATCGGCCAAACCAGCGATCCCAAGATTTACGAAGAGCAAGGCACCTATCAGATCGTTTGGCGCTTCGTCGATGCCTACGGCAACACCAGCCAGCAGATTCAGGAAGTGATCGTCAAAGACCTGTCTGCTCCCGTCCCTGAGGCACCCTATCTGCCCACCTTGAAAGCTGCCTGTGAGCTGACTGCACCGGTACCCGTGGCGGTCGATGATTGCGCAGGCCTGATCCGTGCCAATACCAAAGATCCGCTCACTTACGCAGAGCAAGGGACCTTTGAGATCACCTGGGTCTACGAAGATGCCTATGGCAATGTCACTGAGCAGGTCCAGCAGGTAGTGATCGCCGACCAGGCTGCCCCCAGCTTCGAGGGCCCCACCGACGTGATCACCTGTACCGATGCGGTAGGCGACCTCTCGCTGCGCAATGTTCGCGACAACTGTACCAGCACCACCATCAGCTATCAGCTCAGCGGCGCGACTGAAGCGCAAGGTACCGATGATGCCAGCCAGGAGACCTTCCAACCGGGCGAAACCCTGGTTACCTACCTGGTAGCTGACCAAAACGGCAACGAGCGTAGCTACAGCTTCACCGTTACCCGCGAAGAGCTGCAAGCAGAGGCAGCCCAAGAGGGCGACAGCTTGAGTGCCAATGAAGCCAACCAGTACCAATGGATCGACTGTCAGAGTGGACAAGCCATCTCTGAGGCCACCCAGCGCACGTTTGCCCCTACTGAGAGCGGAGAGTACGCCGTGGTGATCAGCAGTGCCCATTGCAGCGATACCTCTGCGTGCGTGGCCTTTACCACCACCGATATCGCATCTGCCAATGAGGTGGCTGGGTTGCGTCTCTACCCCAACCCGACCGAGGCACAAATCACCCTGAAACTGGGCGATCTGAGCCAGGCAGCCACCCTCATCATGGTAGACGCCACGGGCCGCGAAGTGCTGCGCCGCAGCGACCTGCAAGCGCCTCAAGTCAAGATCGACCTGAGCGAGCTGAGCCCTGGCCTATACTTTGCCCGCGTACAGCAAGGCCATCAGCAGTCCGTGATTCGCGTCCTGCGCCGCTAAAGCAAGGCCAGGCGTCGACCCCTCGACGTCTGACTTTCCTTCCGTCCGATGTGCTCGCCCAGCTTAGTCTGGGCGGGCATTTTTGCTTAGGAACGCGGAAGAAATAGATAGGTATGATTGGGCAGCGATTTTTCGTGAAGACAAGGAAGGAAAACCGAGCATAGCTAGTGCTATGTCAACTCCCGAATGATGGGTGATCGCTGCATCTTTTTCCGCATCTCACCTATATGAACGGCTAGGGGTATAAGGGAATAAGGTATAAGGGTATCAGGC
>CAYVAP010001014.1:0-1672 GCA_964449365.1 uncultured Bacteroidia bacterium | reverse complement strand
GAACAGGGATCAATGAACAGTGAACAGGGGTCAATGAACAGTGTACTACGTGGCGTAAGGATTGTAGAGTTGTAAGACACTATAACTTACTGATAACAAGGCCATTCAATAAATCAACCACTCTACCATTCAACCACTTTGAAGGATAAATAGGGATCAGTGAACGGGGACCTACGAACAGTAGGGGAAGACTTGGGGGTGGGCAAAGCCCTTTTTCTCATACTGGTTGGGCGATGCTCACCTGATCGATGGCTTTGCGGAGGTCTGCGACGAGATCATCGCCGTCCTCGATGCCGACGGAGAGGCGAATGAGGGTGTC
Organism: uncultured Bacteroidia bacterium; assembly: GCA_964449365.1. Lineage (GTDB taxonomy): Bacteria > Bacteroidota > Bacteroidia > J057 > J057 > CAYVAP01. The sequence continues at coordinate 1,353 of CAYVAP010001014.1, read as the reverse complement.
CTTTAGGCCCGCGCGCTGACGCTCGTGGGGGGGAATGGAGGCGTGGGTCATACTGGCGGGGTGGCCAATGAGGGACTCGACGCCGCCGAGGCTTTCGGCCAGGGCAAAGAGCTGGGTGCCTTTGAGCACCTGCAGCGCATGATCCATATTGTCGCCCTGGAGAGTGAAGCTCACCATGCCACCAAAGGCTTTCATTTGACGCTGGGCAATCTCATAGCTGGGGTGATCTTCGAAGCCGGGCCAATTGACCTGCGCGACTTTGGGATGATCCTTGAGGAAGCGCGCCACCTTCTCGCCGTTTTCGCTGTGGGCCTTCATGCGTAGGTGCAAGGTCTTGATGCCGCGCAGCACCAAAAAGCAATCCTGTGGGCCGGGCACTGCGCCGCAGCTATTTTGCAGGAAGCGAATGCGCTCGTGGTCTGCCTCATCGTTGGTGATCACGCAGCCCATCACTACATCAGAGTGCCCAGCGATAAACTTGGTGATGGAGTGCATGACCATGTCCGAGCCTTGGTCGAGGGGATTTTGCAAAGCCGGCGAAGAGAAGGTATTGTCAGTAACGACTTTGATGCCGTGCTGATGGGCGATGTCGCAGGCCCCGGCGATGTCGATGATGCGAATGAGCGGATTGGTGGGCGTCTCCAGCCAGAGCAGCTTGGTCTGCGGCGTGATGGCGGCCTTGAGCTGGTCGAGATCGCTCAGATCGATGAACTTGAACTTGATGCCAAAGGGCTCGAAGACCTTGGTGAAAATTCGATAGGTGCCGCCGTAGAGGTCGTTGGTAGAGATGACCTCGTCGCCTGGCTTGAAGAGTTTCAGGATGGTGTCGATGGCCGCCATGCCCGAACCAAAGCAGGAGGCAAATTTACCGTTTTCAAGCGCGGCCAGAGCGTTCTCCAGCGCGGTACGGGTGGGGTTTTGGGTACGGGCGTATTCGTAGCCCTGATGATCACCCGGCGCAGCCTGCACGTAGGTGCTGGTCTGATAAATGGGTGTCATGATGGCTCCGGTGGAGGGATCGGGCTCTACGCCGGCGTGGACAGCTTTGGTGGCAAATTTCATAGCGATGTTTTTGGGGGTAGTGGGCAATGAGGGTTGTGAGGGGAATAGGGGCCGTCGATCATTCAGACACCCAACCCATCGAGCAAGCAACAACTCTCTCTTTGATCGTAACCAAATTTCAACTTGCAAGGTAAAACAAAAGGATGAAACTGAGGCAAGGCAACTTGCCATTCGTTCAGTGAGCAGTAAAAAGTGAACAGTGATCAGTGAACAGTGATCTAGGTGATCGTACACCGTTGATCACCCCCGATCACTTAGATCACCCAGATCACCTCCGATCACTTAGATCAC
>CAYVAP010001013.1:0-1674 GCA_964449365.1 uncultured Bacteroidia bacterium | reverse complement strand
CTTATACCCCTGACCGTTCATATAGGTGAGAGGTAAGCTCCGCGCTCCCCGCGCCGTGTTGGGCGAGGAGGCGATGCGCATCTACTACGTGGCGGTGAGCCGCGCCCGCGAAAAGGTGGTGCTGCTGCACAGCATTTTGCCCGAAGCTATTCCCCTGATGAATGAGCAGAGCCTGCCGCCGCATGCGGCACGGTTTTCCCGTTAATTTTATGCAAATCAGCTAGTGAATTGTATGAAAATCGACTAGTTTGGTGGAATTTACGTATCTTAGGGCATGATCATCCCGCGCCAACTCAGTACCCATATCGAAGCCTTGGGCCAATACTTCCCTATCATCAGCCTCACCGGGCCACGGCAGGCGGGTAAGACCACGCTTTTGCAGCACCTGTTCGGAGATTATCGCTACGTTTCCTTCGAAGACCCGGAATATCGGGAACGCTATGAAGCCGATCCACGCGGATTTCTGGCGCAGTACGGGCAGCGGGTCATTTTCGATGAAGCCCAGCGGGTGCCTACCCTGTTTTCGTATTTGCAGGGGATCGTCGATGCGGATCGCACACCGGGGCGCTTCATCTTGTCCGGTTCGCAAAATTTCCTGCTGATGCGCAACATCACGCAGTCCCTGGCGGGCAGGGTGGGCATGGCTCGCCTGCTGCCCTTGGATTTGGACGAATTGGCGCAAGCTCAGCTATCGCCTGCCACGCCTTGGCAGGCTCTCCACAATGGCTTTTACCCGGTGCATTTTCAGGTAGAGATGCCGCCTCACTTTTTTTATCCCAACTACCTCGCCACTTACCTGGAGCGCGATGTCGCCGAAGTGGTCCAAGCCAGCAACCAAACCACCTTTCGGCGCTTTTTACAATTTTGTGCCACCCTGCTAGGGCAAAGCCTGAACTATGCCCTGCTGGCCAAAAGCGTGGGCATCGCCGTTTCCACCGCCAAAAACTGGGTGTCGCTGCTGGAGCGAAGCTATATTCTCTTTTTGCTGCCTCCCTATTTTGCCAACGTGGGCAAGCGTTTGGTCAAAAGTCCCAAGCTGTATTTTTATGATGTGGGCCTGGCCGCCTATCTTCTGGAACTGTCCAGCCCAGCGCAGGCGCAAGCCTCGCGCTACGGCGGGGCCTTGTTCGAAAACCTGATCATCGCTGATCGCCTCAAGCGGCGGCATCACAGGGGCGCCTCCCCGCAATTGTACCACTTTCGCGATAGCAACGGCCTGGAGGTCGATCTGGTCGAGCCAACCGGGGAGCAAATCCGGCTGACCGAGATCAAATCCGGCATGACGTTTCAGCCGCGCATGATCACCAACCTACACAAGGTGAAAACCTTGCTCGATCAGTCTGCCACCCTGGAGGTGGTCTATGGGGGAGCGGAGGCGTTTACGCACCAGTCGGTCGCGGTGATGCGGTGGGATGATTGAGGGCTTCGCATTCGAGATGGTGCCCGGAGGGATCCCGGATCATACTCCGGGAACACCGGGCCGTGTCTTCGCTCAAAAATCAGAAACCAGATCGACGTAGGAAAGATGAGATGAGATTGGGAGAGTGGATACGCATGCTCGTCGAGCTGAGCCAGGGATATCGTTTGGCCCGCCAAACTCGGCTTTTTCTTCAAGTCTTCGTCGAGCCTGGGGAAGGGGCCCTAGGCTCGACGACCCCAGACTTGAATGGGATC
>CAYVAP010001012.1:947-1676 GCA_964449365.1 uncultured Bacteroidia bacterium | reverse complement strand
TCTCGTCTCTCGCAGCGCAGCGATCTCACCTCTCGCCTCTCGCAGCGAAGCGATCTCACGCTCTATTTGTCTTTTTCCCCGAATCTTCCAATTTTCGCAGCGCTCAGAGAAAGTTTGCAGTGAAAATTTTTGAGTAAAAAGTGTCCTACATCTCGTCAAGTAACCCTCAACTTTTCGCCCTCAACTCCCAACTTTTCACTTTCAACTTTTCACTTTTCACCCCTCAACCCTCAACTTTTCACTTTTCACTTTCAACTTTTCACTCTCACCCCTCAACTTTTCACTTTTCACTTTTCACTCTCAACTCCCAACTAACCCCCCTTAGCTAATGAACCACCGCTACGTGCCCATTCTTGCCGTCCTATTGTTGGTTGTTGCCATGCCTGGTTGGAGCTGGTACCAGGGCAAAGCCTCGGTCAATTTCGAATCCGCTGACAAATTTACAGAGAATTTGTTTGTCTCGCCAACCTGCCTCTATGGGGTAGAAATCGACTCTTTGGCGGTGCAAGAAGCGGTGATCGAGGCCAATGAGAGTCTCTCGGACTTGCTCGCCCCTTACAACGTGTCCGCCGCGGACATTTATCAGGTGACCACGTTGCCCAAGGAACTCTTTGACGTGCGCAGGCTGCGCGCCAACAAGCCCTACACGGTGATCTACCAACCTGATTCGCTGCCTATGGCTCGTAGCTTCGTCTACCATCCCAACCCCATCGACTACGTGGCGCTGCA
>CAYVAP010001012.1:0-937 GCA_964449365.1 uncultured Bacteroidia bacterium | reverse complement strand
GCACTTTGGCGATAGTATCTGGGTGGAGCGGGGTCAAAATCCTGTCGATACCGTCGAACATCAGCTCGGGGGCGTGATCGAATCTTCGCTCTATCAGTCTGTGGTCGCTCAAGGGGGCACTCCGCAACTCGTCAATGAGCTGGCCGAGGTCTACGCCTGGGTGATCGACTTTTTTGGCCTACAAAAAGGCGACCGCTACAAGCTGATCTACACCACCTACGCAGTCAACGGGCAAGCGGCAGGTTTTGGGGAGATCAAGGCGGCGAGCTTCACCCATCTGGGTCGGGAGCGCCTGGCCATCTGCTACGATCAGGGCGAAGGACGAGAATACTTCGACGAGTGCGGCCAAAGCCTGCGCAAGACCTTCCTCAAGGCGCCGCTACGATATTCTCGCATCAGTTCGCACTTCAGCTACAGTCGGCTGCATCCCATTTTGAAGATTCGCCGCCCGCATCTTGGCGTCGATTATGCGGCCCCCAAGGGTACGCCCGTGGTCTCGGTAGGCGATGGCGTGGTGATCAAAGTGGCTTACAGCGGTGGGGCCGGTCGCATGGTGCGCATCAGGCACCACAACCACTTCGAAACGGCCTACCTGCACCTGGCGGGCTATGGCCCCGGCGTCGAGCCTGGCACTCAGGTCAAGCAGGGGCAGGTGATCGGCTACGTGGGTAGCTCGGGCCTGAGCACCGGGCCGCACCTCGATTTCCGCTTCTATCAAAATGGTCGTCCGATCGATCCACTCAAGGTAGACCCTCCTTCGGCCAATCCCATCATGCCTGCGCATGAGCAGCCCTATCAGCAACACCTCGTACGCTGGGCTGATCGCCTCGATCAAGTGCGCGCATCGAAGCAAGACCCCGCATTGGCCGCAGCGGTGAAGGGCTCACCTATATGAACGGCTAGGGGTATAAGGGAAATAAGGTATAAGGGTAGGGTG
>CAYVAP010001011.1:0-1681 GCA_964449365.1 uncultured Bacteroidia bacterium | reverse complement strand
GTCAGAGAAGGTAGCTTGCTTGTCTCGCTTCTCGCAGCGCAGCGGTCTGACAGCGTAGCGATCTGACCTCTCCTTACGCTTCTCGCAGCGCAGCGATCTCTCACATATGCTTCAACTCATCCGGTAACTCATAAAAAGTCGGGTGCCGGTATACTTTGTCCTGAGCGGGGTCGAAGAGCTCCTCGCTTTTTTCGGGATTGGAGGCGGTGATGTGCTGAGACGCCACTACCCAGATGCTGACGCCTTCGCTACGGCGGGTATAGACGTCGCGGGCGTTTTCTAGCGCCATCTGAGCATCGGCGGCGTGTAGGCTACCGGCGTGGCGATGCTCCAGACCGTTTTTGCTGCGGATGAAGACCTCGAAGAGGGGCCATTCTTTTTTAGACATAGGTTACTAAGGTTTGATCGTTTCACTGTCGTGCACACTTTCCTTGACTGCCCCTAAAGGCGTCAAAAGAACCAATCGGCTAACTTGTTGAGGGCGAATCCACCAAGCTGTGATATCATTCTACTTTAACAAGCATAAATCATTGATAATCAAAGTAAAAAAAGAATTGCTGCTTTTGAGAAAGAGTCGTGGGCCTGCGAGGTAAAGAAGCCATTTCTTGCGTAAGAAGCTGACTTTCAGTGGGCTTTTTATTACCATATTTTGGAAAAGATGGGTGTTTAAAATAGGACCAAACTCTTCCTTAATACTGCTAATCAACGACTTACAGGCGTGAAAGTAGAATTAAATTGGATAATTACTGTATTCCACAAGCACTAGCTACGACTCACCTCCCCCGCATAGCCCACTTCCGTGCCCACAAACACGACCACCCAGGCGCGGAGGTCGGCGAGACTGCGCAGCAGCTCGCTTTGCAGGTAGCCTTTTAATTGCGTCTGGGCTTCGCCCACCACCTCATCGAGGCGCTGGGCGTCTTTTTTCTTGAGGTATTTCAGCTCAAAGGCAAACTGATGCGGAGCGGGAAAAGGCTCGCGCCGTTGCAGCAATAGGTCCACGTAGCCGGGGCGCACCTCTTGCTCGGGCTGGATCAGGTAGAGCTGCGAGCTGTACAGGTAGCTCACCAGGATGGCCTTGAGGCTGGCCTCGTTGAACTGGATCCAGTCGCGGCCAGAAAGCTGCTTGAGGGTGTCGGCCACCAGGGCGAGTAGCGGCTGGGGGTCGTTGTGGCGGGCCAGGGTGCGCACTGCCGCCTGGGCGTCCAGAGGGCTGGGCACTTCCTGGAGCTGTTCGAGCAGCAATTCGGAAAAATATCGGTAGTACAACTGCTCGATCACTTGGTTGGGGATGGCCAGGATGGCTTCGCCCAAGTCCTGGCCTTTGATGGTCAGCAGGCCGGTGTAGTAGAGCAAGCTGAGGAAATCGACGTCGGTGAAGGTCTTGAGGAAGCTGAATTCCTGGGTGATGGAACTGCGAATCTCCCCCTCGTCGAGCAGGCGCTGGAGCAGGCCAAAGTGCTGGGCCTCGCGGCCCTTGAGCCGGAAGAGCTGCCGGATGCGCCCATAATCCGAGGCGATGTTGGTGTCGAGCATGTCCTCGGGATAGGCCCGATACCGCTGGTAGGCAGAGAGGAAATACAACACCATGTCGGGGTTGTAGAGGGTCTCGCTGGCTTGGAGGGCAAAGCGATAGCCATTGTACCAATCGCGCAGGTCCTGCATCACCTCCTTCTCTTCA
>CAYVAP010001010.1:0-1682 GCA_964449365.1 uncultured Bacteroidia bacterium | reverse complement strand
TCCCTGTTCCCTGTTCCCTGTTCATTGACCCCTGTGAATTCCCCCCAACAACGCATCCAAGCCCTCACCGACGAACTGCGCGAGCACAACCACCGCTACTACGTGTTGGCCGATCCGTCGATCTCCGACTACGAATATGATCAGAAGCTCAAAGAGCTGGAGCAACTCGAGCGCGAGCATCCTGAGCTGCGGCAGCCTGACTCGCCGACGCAGCGGGTGGGGGGAGTCGTTACCAAAGACTTTCCGACCTTCCGGCACGAGCGGCCCATGCTCAGCCTCAACAACAGCTATTCGCAGGCAGAGATCCTCGACTGGGACCGTCAGGCCAAAGCCCTGGCTGGCGATGCGCCCTTTCATTATCTGGTCGAGCACAAATTCGACGGCGTTTCGCTCAGCGCTCACTACGAAGATGGCTTGCTGCTGCGCGGCGTGACGCGTGGCGATGGCGTACAGGGCGACGACATCACCGCCACCGTGCGTATCATTCCTACCGTACCCCTGCGACTGCGGGGTGAAGGTTGGCCCCGCCGCCTCGAAGTGCGCGGCGAGGTGATCATGCCTGTGGATGCCTTTCAGGCCCTCAACCAACAGCGCGTCGAGGCAGGCAAAGAGCCGCTAGCCAATCCCCGCAATACCACTGCGGGCACCCTCAAGATGCAGGACAGCTCAGTGGTGGCTTCGCGGCCCATGATTTTTTATGCCTATTACCTCTGGGGGGAAGGGCTGGACCTGGCCACCGACTCGGCCCGCATGGACAAGCTGGCTGAATGGGGCTTCAAGCTCAGCGGGGCCCATCGCGTCTTTGCCGAGATCGAAGCGGTGTGCCGCTACCTCGATCAGTGGGAAGCGCAGCGCAAGAGCCTGCCCTACGAGATCGACGGCATGGTGATCAAGGTCGATGAGGTCGAGCTGCGCGAAGAAATCGGCTATACCTCCAAAGCGCCGCGCTGGGCCATCGCCTACAAGTACAAAGCTGAGGAGGCCGTTACCCGACTAGAGTCGGTGGTCTTTCAGGTAGGGCGCACTGGTAAGATCACCCCCGTGGCCAATTTCACGCCTGTATCGCTGGCCGGCACTACTGTCAAGCGCGCCTCGGTTCACAACGCCGATGAGATCGAGCGCCTGGGGCTGCATCAGGGCGACTTCGTGCGGGTGGAAAAAGGTGGCGAGATTATCCCCAAAATCACGGGCGTGGTGGAAGAAAAGCGCGAGCCAGATGCCCAGCCCGTGCGTTTTCCGCAGCGCTGTCCGGAGTGCGGCACCGAGTTGATTCGCCATGAAGGCGACGCCAACCACTACTGTCCCAACCTGGAGGGTTGCGGCCCCCAAGTCAAGGGGCGCATCATCCACTACGCCAGTCGCAAGGCCATGGACATCGAAGGGCTGGGCACTGAGATCGTCAATCAGTTGGTGGAGGCGGAGTTGGTCAAAAATTACGCAGATCTGTATGACCTGGACTACGAATCAGTGGTGCAACTCGACCGCTTTGCCGATCAGAGTGCCAATAACCTCCTCAAAGGCATTACTCAGAGCAAAGATATCCCTTTTGAGCGGGTACTCTTCGCTTTGGGCATTCGCTTTGTAGGAGCTACCGTGGCCAAAAAGCTCGCCCGGCACTTTGGCCAGATCGAAGCATTGGCTCAGGCCAGCTTTGAGGAACTGACTGCGGTATCTGACATCGG
>CAYVAP010001009.1:0-1692 GCA_964449365.1 uncultured Bacteroidia bacterium | reverse complement strand
GAAAAAGATCCTGATGGGGCGACCCGTAGAGCAAGTAGCCAATTCCGGCTCCATGCGCAACCCGGAGGCGCTGGACTTCTTTGTGCAGTTTCGCGCCCAGCGGCTCGTAAATTAGGAAACCTTCGCGGAGGCCATTAATTTTAGCCTTGGCTATCAAACGACCTCCCTCCTATGGGCTAGAAGGTCTTGCCTGGCCTCTGATTTTGCCCTCTGGACCAATCTTCATCATTCACAAACCTATGGACGAGCGCATTCAACCGATCATGGAAGAAACAGAAATGAAAATGGAAGATGCCATTGAATTTCTAGAGCACCAACTAGTCAAAGTGCGGGCCGGTAAGGCTAGCCCTGAAATGCTGGATGACGTCTTGGTAGACTACTACGGCAGCCCTACCCCTATCAATCAGGTGGGCAACGTAGCGGCGCCCGACCCTCGCCTGCTGACCGTCACGCCTTGGGAAAAAAACATGATCCCCGCCATCGATAGGGCCATTCGCGAGTCCAACCTCGGCCTCAATCCTACCAGCGACAGCGATATGGTGCGGGTGCCCATCCCTTCTCTCAACGAAGAGCGCCGCAAACAATTGGTGAAGCAGGCCAAGGATGAGGCTGAGCAAGCCCGTATCTCCCTTCGCACCGTGCGCAAAGATGCCATGGCTGAGCTAAAAAAGCAGCACAAAGAGGGCGTATCTGAAGATGAGATCAAAGCCGCCGAGCAAAAGGTGCAAGATCTGATCAATACCTACAACAAGAAGATCGACGACATGATCAAGGACAAGGAGAAAATGATCATGACCGTATAGACCACAACAGTTGATAACCGAGCGCATCGCCGGGCAGCCACGCTAGTCGCTGTCTGGCTTTTTTTTGTCCGATCTTTTTAGGCAGCGGTCGGCTTGTTTACCGAGTCATTGCCACTGTGGACAGATGCAGACAAATGGGCAGTCAGCAGGGGCAAGTCTCAAGGCGTTTCTCGTTGCTTCTTTCCTCTCGCATTCTTACATCGCTCGAGCCGCATAAAAATTCGTGAGAATGGTATGCTTTTGGGCCTGAGTAGTTGATATTTCTAGCCTCGCTTATGACTTGGCTAGGGGGGCGTGGGCAGATAAACGCTCTTTTTCTCTGAGGGTCAGGGGGTTGTAGGAGAGTGCATCTATGCGGCTAGGGTCAGTCTTGAGACGGAAGGTAGCCTGGCAGGCAAATTGAGCATGGTTCGAAGTGCGTAGAGTCTCCGCTTTACGCACGTTTAGCTGCTTTTTCTTACTAACCCGAACCTGCCATGGCGCATCGCGAGCTGCAAAGAAAGATGTATTGGGTGGGCCTCCCTCTGGTATTGGGGATGGTCATCTGGGGCATGGTGAGCATTGCTCGCTCGGGGCCAGTGCAGCCACCGGCGCGCGTCCACACCTTCGAGTTCACCGTATGGCGCGACACCCTACACGGCAGCAGCCACAATGGGCCGATCATTACCCTCTCGGAGCGCGAAGCCACCCGGGCATCTATGCTGGTGCTGCAAAATCAGACGGGCATGCTGCCTTTTACCGAGCTGGCCCCAAAGCGGTTTCGTCTTCTGATCTTGGGAGAAGCAGTGCCCCACTTTGCCGAGATGCTCAATCGCTACGCGCCTGTCTCTGTGCAAATGGCCAGCACGGTGCAGGGACTGCGGCCAGAGGTTTATGTCGACTTCAACCC
>CAYVAP010001008.1:0-1712 GCA_964449365.1 uncultured Bacteroidia bacterium | reverse complement strand
AATTACTGATTACGAATTTCGAATGCGAAGCACTAGCGCCGTAGCGTGGTCCTGATCAAAGGATGTACTGACTCAGATCCTTCTGCTGCACCATGTTGCCGAGCTTATCTTCTACGAAAGCCTGGGTGATGGTAAAGCTCGTTTCGGGATTGATGTCGGGGATTTCGAAGAGAATGTCGTTGAGCAGATTGGAGAGAATGGTGTGCAAACGACGCGCTCCGATATTCTCGACCTCCTGGTTAACAGTAGAAGCCATTTCTGCAATGGTTTCGATGGCGTCTTCTTCGAAAGTCAGCTCGACCCCCTCGGTATTCATCAAGGCCTGATACTGCTTGGTCAGGGCGTTGCGTGGCTGAGTGAGGATCTTGACGAAATCATCTTTGGTGAGGGCATCTAGTTCGACGCGGATCGGGAAGCGCCCCTGCAACTCGGGAATCAGGTCGCTGGGCTTGGCCACGTGAAAGGCCCCCGCCGCGATAAAGAGGATGTGATCGGTATTAATGCTGCCATGCTTGGTGTTGACCACCGAGCCTTCGACGATGGGCAGCAGATCGCGCTGTACCCCTTGACGCGACACATCAGGGCCACCTTTGCCACCGCTGCTGCTCACGGCCACCTTGTCTATCTCATCGATGAAAATGATGCCGCTGTTGCCAGCGCGCTCGATGGCCTCGCGGGTCACGTTGTCCATATCGATCAGGCGCTCGGCCTCTTCTTCGATGAAGTGCTCGCGCGCCTCGGCTACGGTCATCTTGCGCTTCTTTTTCTTCTTGGGCATCATGCCACTGAGCATGTCCTGAATGCCATCCATGCCCTCCATGCCCATGGGGCCGACCACCTGTACGTTGTGACTAGGTACCGTTACCTCCACTTCAATTTTACGGTCGTCGAGCTCGCCACGCTTGAGCTTTTCGCGAAATTTTTCGCGGGTACGCTCATTGAGCTCTTCGTCGGAGATGTTTTCGGGCTTGGCGTAGCCAATGGCCTCGGTTGCTTCCTCGTTAGAGACGGTGTAGGTCTTGTCCTTGTTGCGCTTGCGCACCGGCGGGATCAGGATGTCGAGGATCGCCTCGTCGGCTTGCTCGCGCGCAGCTTCGCGCACCCGCTCTTTTTGTTCGGCGCGCACCATGTTGACCGACTGCTCCACCAGGTCTCGCACCATGCTCTCCACGTCTCGGCCTACATAGCCGACTTCGGTGAACTTCGAAGCCTCCACCTTGATAAAAGGTGCCTGCGCCAACTGGGCCAGGCGACGGGCAATCTCGGTCTTGCCCACTCCGGTGGGGCCGATCATCATGATGTTGTTGGGGATAATCTCGCGGCGCAATTCATCATCAGCGTTGAGACGACGCCAGCGGTTGCGCAAGGCAATGGCGACTGATTTCTTGGCTTCGCCCAGGCCGATGATGTATTTATCTAGCTCTTGGACAATGCGAGCGGGAGTGAGGTTGCTTTCCATAGCGTAAAATTAACCAAAAAACTGCGAAATGCGGGGAAAGTTATGCCATTATTCCCCCTAGATTAGCGGTACCCTTTAGCCTCTAAGCTAAACAATTCGGCGTAAGTACTGCCCTGAGCCAGCAATTCTCCGTGGGTACCGATTTCTTTGAGGGTACCTTTTTCCAGCACCAAAACTCGATCGGCCATGCGCACGGTCGAAAAACGATGCGAGATCAACACCGCTGATTTGCCTTTGGTCAGCTCGGCAAAGC
>CAYVAP010001007.1:0-1713 GCA_964449365.1 uncultured Bacteroidia bacterium | reverse complement strand
TCGGCCATGCGAGTTTGCCAGTCGTCTGAGATAAGCAGTGTATCGCGGGGTACAGGGTAAAAATCCGGATCGCCCAGATGCCGCGACCGGTCGGCGTAGACGCGGCGCTCGACCTCGGTCATGAGGTGTATCGATTGGGCGGTGTGCCAATCCATCGTGTGCAAGCCTTGCTGATCGGCTAAACGCAGCATTTGCAGCAAGGCAATCCCTCCGCTGCTGGGCGGCGGCATGCTGATGATTTGGTATTCGCGATAGCGGCCTTGTACAGGAGGCCGCCACTGGGCGCGGTAGGCCTGCAAGTCCGCATGGGTAATCAGGCCGCCGCCGCGCTGCATCTCTGCCACGAGGCTATCGGCGATCCACCCTCGATAAAAGCCCTTGGCCCCCTGATCGCGAATCAGGGCCAGGCTTCGGCTCAGGGCGGGTTGGCGCAGGGTATCGCCAGCCTGCCAACGGTCTGGCTCGGTGAAAGCGCTAGGGCGTGTGCTGTGGCCCCGGATGCGATCGAGTTTTTCATTGAGGTGATGGGCTTCCTTTTCACTGATCGCAAAGCCCCGATGGGCCAGTTCGACAGCGGGTTGGAGCAGTCGTGCCCAGGGGAGAGTCCCCAGCGAATCGTAAAGGGTTTGAAGCCCAGCCACGCTGCCTGGCACTCCGCTGGCCAGATGCCCCCACCAGCTCAGCCCAGGGATGACCTCGCCGCTGCTGTCCTGGTACATGGTGCGAGTAGCGGCCCCGGGCGCTTCTTCACGAAAATCCAAGGCCAAAGGCTGCCCGTTGGCCTGTCGCAGCACCGCAAAGCCGCCGCCGCCCAAATTTCCAGCTTCGGGAAAAAGCACCGCCAAAGCAAATTGCACCGCGATGGCGGCATCGGCGGCATGACCACCCGCCTTGAGCACTTCAACCCCGATCTGACTGGCCAATGGATGGGCAGATACCACCATCGCACTGTCAGCCAACCCCGCGTCTACCTGCCGGGGTGGGGGCGTGTAGGACTGGTCAGGGGAAGGACGGCAGGCCGCTGCCAGCAAAAGTATCAGGAGGTAGCGATAGCGAAACATGGGCATAGGGATGGCTTTGCTCAGCAACTTACGAAGCTTTGCGCAAACCCCTGTGCTGGGTGCGATCATTCGTGTACGCGGCTCTCCAGGATCTTGGTGCCCCAGCGGGTGAGGGCCGCTTGTAGGTCCTTGAGTTTGAAGGGCTTGGAGATGTAGTCGTCCATGCCTGCGTCGAGGTACTGCTCGCGTACGCCCGTCATGGCATTGGCGGTCATGGCAATGATGATGGGGCGATGGCGGGGGCCAAATTTTTCATTGATCTTCTGAGTGGCGGTGAGGCCGTCCATCTCGGGCATTTGGATGTCCATGAAGATCAGGTCGTAAAATTGGCCCTCGAAAGCATCGACGGCCTCTTGCCCGTCAGAAACCAGATGGGCCTGATAGCCCATTTTGGCCAGAATGCCCTCGATCACCGTCTGGTTGACCATGTTGTCTTCCGCTACCATGATGCGCAAAGGCAAGCGCTGGCCTAGCTTGGTGTCGAAGGCGAAAGCGCCATCGCCTTGGTTTTGCTTGTCGGCCTCGGTGTCGAGCTCGGCCTCGATATCAAAAATGAAGCAAGATCCTTTGTCCAACTCGCTCTCTACCCAGATGCTGTCGTGCATGAGTTGAACTAGCTTTTTGGAGATGGCCAGCCCCAAGCCCACGCCTC
>CAYVAP010001006.1:0-1717 GCA_964449365.1 uncultured Bacteroidia bacterium | reverse complement strand
CGCCCCAAAGGCCCACGTCCAGTAAGATGCGGTCAATTGCCTCACTCCGAAAGCGACCGAGCTCAGTACACCAGTAGCCTTGGCTCGGTCATTTCCTCCATGGCGTAGCGAATGCCTTCGCGCCCAAAGCCAGACCCTTTGACCCCTCCATAGGGCATGGTATCGACGCGAAAGCCTGGGATACTGTTGATCATCACGCCCCCGACTTCGAGATCTTCGTGGGCTTGCTTCATGTGGTCGAATTGATTGGTGAAAACGCCTGCCTGCAAGCCGTAATCGGAATCATTGACGGCAGCCAGGGCCGTTTGAAAATCCGCACTTCGCTCGACGATGGCCACCGGACCAAATACTTCTTCGCAGACGACTTTCATATCGCGACGGGTGTCGGTGAGGAGGGTAGGGGCGTAGAGGCGCTGCTCGCGGTTGATGATCTCGCCGCCGGTGAGTAGGCGGGCCCCTGCTTGCCGAGCCTCATTTACCCACTTGCTGATACGGCTGAGGTGCTGCTCGTCGATGATAGGGCCGTTGCTGGTGTTTTCGTCGGCAGGATCGCCGGTTTGTAGCTGCTCGATGGCCTCGGTGAGCATGGGGACGAATGAGTCCCAAACGGCGTCGAGCACGTAAATGCGCTGGGTCGAGATGCAGATTTGCCCGGCGTAGAGGTAGGCTCCTTTGGCTACTGTGTCTGCGGTTTGGGGCAAATTGGCCGTTTCATCGACGATGACAGCCGCGTTGCCGCCCAGTTCCAAGGTCACTTTTTTGCGGCCGGCGATGGACTTGAGGTGCCAGCCCACCTTGGGGCTCCCGGTAAAGGAGAGCATTTTGAGTCGCTCGTCGCGCACCATTCTTTCGGCCACGGGAATGTCGCAGACCAGGACATTGACCGCTCCGGCAGGGTAGCCCACGCGTTCGACCAGGCGAGCAAAGGCCAGCAGGGTCAGGGGGGCGTAGGGGGAGGGCTTCATCACCAGCGAGTTGCCCACCGCGAGGGCGGGAGCGAGTTTGTGTAGGGCCAGGTTGAGGGGAAAGTTGAAGGGAGAAATGGCCGCAATGGGGCCAATGGGAAAGCGACGGGTCATGGCGGTGTGCCCGGTGCCTGCGGCAAAATCTACGTTGAGGGCTTCGCCCGCAAAGCGTATGGCTTCAGCCGCCGCTTCACCGATAGTGATCAGGCAGCGCTCGATTTCACCGCGGGCATAGGCGATGGGCTTGCCTGCTTCGGCTACGATCAATTGGGCAAAGTATTCTTTTTCTTCCTCCAGAGCGTCGCGCAGCGCGTGGAGATGCTCGGCTTTTTGGCCAGCCGACCAGCGGCGCATCTCCGCAAAGCCCGCTTGAGCCGCCACAATAGCCTGCTCCATGTGAGCTTCAGTAGCCATAGGCACCTCAGCGATGAGCTCTTGGGTGTACTTGTGGCGGACAGGCAGCTTCTCGCCAGTGCCATGGGCCAGCCATTGGCCAGCTACGTAGTTTTGGGGTTGAAGAATCTCCGCGTATGGGATCCGGGTCTGAATGCTCATGGTGAATAGGTTCGGTGTGCGACCATAGAAAAGTAGCAAGGCTTGAATGTCAAAGCCTCTTGAGCGTAAAGATACGCAGAGCTCCCCCGCAATGATGGGAGAAAATTTCATTTTTGGGGGGAAAGGTGCATCTTCGAGGGTATATCCTTCAAAGTGGTTGAATGGGAGAGTGGTTGATTGATTGAATGGCCTTGTTA
>CAYVAP010001005.1:0-1719 GCA_964449365.1 uncultured Bacteroidia bacterium | reverse complement strand
GCAAGGTCAATTTTATCAGCGGTTTTGAGTTTTCGCCCTTTCCGACCACCTTTTCGATGGGGGTGCGTGGCAATCGGCAGTTCGAAGAGCGATTGCTGCGCTCTACCTCCCAATTTGGAGGCAACGTAGAGCCCATCTACACCAAAAACTTCACCATCCAGCGGACCTACAACTTGAGCTGGAACCTGACCAAGAACCTGCAATTGACCTTCTCGGCCAACAATGACGGGCGGGTCGACGAAGTACAGGGCTATTTCGAAGAGGCCAATCGCTTCGAACGAGATTCGGTAGGTAGCCTAGAAGAAAACCTGCTGACCTTTGGGCGCTCGCGCACCTTGATCCCGACGGTGCGGCCCGATGGTACGCGAGATACCATCGTGCGGGTGTATGATCGCCTGATCAATATGGGTCGAAACATCGCCTACAACCACAACCTGAGCGCGGGCTATCAGCTCCCATTTGCTCAGATCAAGCCCCTCAACTGGATCAGCGGCAACGTCAACTACACCGCTTCTTTTCAGTGGCTTCAGGCGCCCGAAACCAACCCCGCGTTTGGGGGCACTATCAGCAATCAGCAGGGGATCCAGGCCAATGGCAGGGTCGATCTCAACGGGCTATACCGCAAGTTCAAACCGCTGCGAGAGATCTTGGAAGAGTCTCAAAAGAAGGCGCAGCAGCGAAAACCTCGCCCTGGAAGTGCGGAGCCAGAAAAGCCGCAGGGGGAAGAAGAGGCAGAGGCCGACACGGTAAAGGTCAGCCCCTTCTTGTTGGTGGTCAAGCGAGTAGGCAAAGAGATGGCGCGCCTCTTGATGAGCGTGCGCAGTGTAGACCTGGCCTACACCGACAATGCCAGCACCACCCTGCCGGGCTATCTGCCCAAGACGGACAACTTTGGCCTGGACTGGCGCTACACCAATCCTCAGACGGGCCAAACCAACGATGGTATCATTCCGCCTACGGCAGGCTTTATCTTGGGGAGTCAAGCGGACATACGAGGCATCGCGGCAGAAAATGGCTGGATCACCCGCGACACCACCCTGTCGAATCTCTTTATGCAAAATCGACAGACCAACCTGACGGCGCGCACCTCGGTCGAGCTGATCCGAGGCTTGCGTATCGACCTCTCGGCCAACCGCAGCATCAGTACCAATGCCTCAGAGTTTTTCCGCTTCGACTCAGCCAGGAGTGAGTTTCGCAGTTTCGACCCTCTGGTCAACGGCAACTTTTCGATGTCTTACATCTTTGCCACCACGGCCTTCGAGTCTGGCGATCCGGAGCAATCGGAGGTTTTTAGGCAGTTTTCGCAGGTAAGACAGCGAATCTCGGCGCGTTATGCGGCCGAAAACCTTCTGAGCCAAAACGCCGACACCGTGCAGGGAGGCTACCTCAACGGCTACGTCGGTACCAACCAGGATGTGTTGATCACCTCTTTACTGGCTTCCTACGGCGTCATCGGGGCTGATGATATCGAGCTATCTTCTACGCCTCGCTGGCCACTGCCAAATTGGAGCCTCAAATACAATGCGACTCAGGGCATCCCTTTTCTGAAGGAGCATTTTAGCCAGTTTACCTTCAGCCATACCTACCGGGGAACCTACGGGGTGGGCGCGTTTCAAAACAACCTCAACTTCCGCGACGATAATCTCGATGGCTACCCCGACGCAGTGGATACCCTGATCGTAGACACCGTCGGGAATATGCTCAACGTGCTGAACTTTT
>CAYVAP010001004.1:0-1722 GCA_964449365.1 uncultured Bacteroidia bacterium | reverse complement strand
AGACCTATGCTCACCTGCGGGGCTTGCAGGAGGACAGTCTACCAGTGGTGGCGGGAATGCTGATCTACCTGAATGAGCTGCTGCCGACTCGGGGAGATTTGCGGAAGCTGCGGGAGGAGGTGCGCGAACGGCTCAGGAAGAAGATGAGCCCCCTCATCAGACCCTAAGCTCGACTATGCGCTGGTTGCGCAGCCTAGAGCTAGGAGATTCTCCACTGGAAATCCCAGCCGATCCGTATCTTCGCTACCAGGTGCTGCGCTATTTGGAGCAGCAAGCTCAGCGCATTCAGCAGATTCTTCAGCAACACGGCTATGAGTCATTGCAGCAGGCGTGGCAAAATCATCCCCGCAGCATTCGCTTTGCCGAGGGGCATGCGTTTCCAGATTTTTTGGGGCAACCTCGCGAACTGATCATCAGCCTCCTAACCGACCAAAGCTAACCTTTTACTCAGCTCCTTGGCCATGCATCTCACGGAATCCTGGCTCAGGCAACATTGCAGCGCCATCACTTTCGAGCGCGCCGAGGCCTACTTCGAGGCCAACCATATCCGCAAGGTGATCCGGGTAGATGATCTGTATCGAGCCGAGGTGAAGGGCTCGAAGCTATACCGACAGGTACTGGATCTGAGCCGGGAACCTCCGGCGCTGACCTGCACCTGTCCTTTTTCGGGGGGCGGATATTGCAAGCACCTGATCGCGGTCGGGTTGGCGATTTTGGCGGGAGACTACGCCGATGCCAGCCCGATGGTGGTAGCTCCCCGAAGCGAAGCAGCGGTCGATCCGGCCCTGCTTGAGCAAGTCTGGACCGAGCTACCGTCGGCTATGCAGATGCGTTTTCTGCGGCAGGCCCTCAACCAAGACCCCTCCTTGCAGCAGGCTTACCTGCGCTATGCCCGCGCCAAGGTCCCACCGGAATTGGTGGTAGACCGCCGCCGGGTTCAGGCCCAACTGAGCGAAGCCCTCGATCAGGTCGACCTGGCTTCGCTGGACCTCGATTGGGTGCCCGAAGCAATCGAAGTGGCAGAAGTGCCTAGTTGGGAAGACAGTGAGGAAAGTCTACGCCTGCAACTCGATCGGGTGCTGACGCCTTTTTCGCAGCGCATGAAAGCCCTGCTTCAAGATCACAATTGGCCCAACGGACTCCTGCTGATGCTAGGCTGTCATGAGGGCAAGGAGCAAGCACGCCTTCGGCGCTTGCCCGAGTGGGAGCCCTGGGCTGAAACCCTGGATGAGGCACTGCAGCCGATGTTTCACCGCTTGGTAGATGGCATTGCTCAGGAAATCCTCCCGGCCCGATTGGCCATTTGGGGGCTACAAACTTGGTTTGAGCGCTGGCAGTTTTGCGAGCAGCACCTCAAACTCAACCGCCCCACCCACAGCATCCGCTATCGCCTGGACGAATGGCGACTGCTACTGCAAGTCTTTACCCAAGACCGTAGCACGGCCCAATTTATGCGTACTCGCCTCGATGCCTACCAACTTCAGGGGCCTGGCGCAGCGGATCTTTATGCCCACCTCGATCGCATCGAAGCCCAAAGTTGAGCAGCTTTCACCCCTTCCTCATCTACGCAGCCATCATGGCCATTCAATCCGAAAGATTCCCCGTTCGTAGCGCGCAATCGCCCATTCGCAAGTGGCCAAATTCACCCTGGCAAGCACTTTGATACAGCTAGTGCTCTGTCAACTCACGAATGATGGGTGATCGCTGCATCTTTTTCCGCAT
>CAYVAP010001003.1:0-1727 GCA_964449365.1 uncultured Bacteroidia bacterium | reverse complement strand
AATCAGGTGCTCGACCTGGAAAAATGGAGTCGGGCCATGCCGAGTGGAACTTGACGGAGGTAGATATGCTGGAGGTGATTGAGACCTCTGCCACCGGCCTGCGGGCGCTATGCCAAGAGCGAGGCATCGAGCTGACTCAGGATTTGCCCGATCAGATGCCTCGCCTGAAAGGAGATCGCGACCGACTGACTCAGGTGGTGATCAATTTGCTGAGCAATGCCGTCAAATTTTGTCCGCCTGAAAAAGGGCTGGTGCATGTCTCCCTGCGAGCAGAACAAGATTCGGCCTGCATTGCCATCTCCGACAATGGCCCCGGCATCGACCCTGCGGTGCAGCCTTACATTTTCGACAAATTCACCCAGTTCAATGACTACAAGAGCAAGGGGCAGCAGGGTAGTGGTTTGGGGCTTAGCATCTCTTGGCGCATCGTGCGCATTCATCGTGGCACCATCACGGTGGAAAGCACTCCAGGTGAAGGGGCCACCTTCATCGTCAAGCTTCCCCTCGAAGGTGCCTCGCTGGAGCAAATGCGGACGCCTTCTTATCAGCGTCGGCCAGAGTGAATGGGGGTGGCTCTTTCATAAAGAGCACCCGATTCTTAGCAGAGGGCTTCCTCACTGCTCCAGCGGGTTGTAGACGAAGGTGAGCATCAGCAAAAAGGAGATTCCCAGCAAGATAATGGCGATCTTGACAAAGATGGGGTAGCGATCTTGCACGATGCGATAAGAGAGGTCTTCGACCTCACCAGTTTCCAGCATGGCGATTTCAGCGAAAATCTCCTGCAAGCGGTGGGGATTGGTGGCACGAAAGAATCGCCCACCGGTCAGGCTGGCCATGCGCTGCAGGGTTTCTTCGTCAAGATCCTGACCGGGGACAAAGTCAGGCACTTCTGTCGGCTCCACATCGGCCACGGCTTGTTGATAGAGAGGTTGCCCGATGCCGATGCTGTAGATGCGGACGCCGCGCTTGGCCGCCAGTTTGGCCGCCGTGATGGGGTCGATGTTGCCGCGATTGTTGGCCCCATCGGTCAGCAGCACGATCACCTGAGAGGGATTGCTGCTCTCCTCCAAACGATTGAGCGACATGGCTACCGCCGTACCAATAGCCGTGCCCTGCCGGGCCAAGAGGCCAAAATCGACACTGCTCACCACGCGCATGAGGTACTCATGATCAAGGGTGAGGGGCGCATAGGTGAGGGCATTTTGGGCAAATACCACCAGCCCGATCTGATCAGAGCTTCTCCCTTCGATGAAGGAGGCAGCCGTCTGTTTGGCTACGGCTAGGCGATTGGGCGAAAAGTCATCAGCTTCCATGCTGCCGCTCACGTCGAGGGTAATCATGATATCGATGCCCTCAGCCTTGCGCTGCACCACCTCATCGGCCGACTGGGGGCGCGCGATGGCCACGATCAGCAGAGCCAAGGCCAGCAGTTGCAACCCCCGCGGCAACCAGCGCAAAAAGGTGAGGTTCAGGCGGGGCTGCCCCATCTCCACGGGATCGTAGCTGAGGCGAATCACGAGTCGCTGCCGTCGATAAAACCGCAGGTACCAAAACAGGTACAGCGGGAGCAGCAGCAGCAGCAGCAGCGCTTCCTCGTTGGCGAAAAGATCAATACCTAACCAGGTCTTCACAAATAGAGGGTCTGGGGCGTGTGGGGAAGATTTAGCTTAGTAACGCTCAAAAAATAAGTTGGCCTTCTTCGCCTGGAAATGAGAGGTTGAGATTTT
>CAYVAP010001002.1:0-1730 GCA_964449365.1 uncultured Bacteroidia bacterium | reverse complement strand
CCCTCCTCCCAGGACGTATCCACCACATTCTTCAAATCGCGGTAATACTTGAGGCTTTCTTCGTAGGCTTCTTTCTCGGCGGGGGTGAAGCGGGCGATCTCAGCGGCGGCAAAGAGCCGCTCGAAGATTCGGTCCTGCAAGGCTTGCGGACGATCTTGCAACTGCGCCAGGTAGCGCAGCACGAAAAGCCACTTGTCCAAATGTGTCTCTAGCTGATCGGCGGACTGGGTGAACTTGGGCAGTTCGAGGTAGATGAACTTCAGCTTGTCATAAAAGATCTCGCAGCGCTGGTTTTTCAGCTCCACCACGTGCAACAGCTCTGATTCGTGCTTGTGGTCGTCGAAGATGAAATCTAGAATGCCAATGGTATAAACCGGGCTAAGTTTGTAGTCCCAATCGCCCTTCTGCCCCTGCTCCTGGATGGGAAAGGAGGCGTAGTAGACGCTGCGGTCCTTGAAGAAGTTCTGCTTGGCCTTCTGCATCTCCACGATGAAGCGCTCCCCTGAGTGAGCCTGACAGTAGAGGTCAAAGATGGCCTTGCGGTCCAGTTCGTTGGCGGGTAGGTGCTCGTTTTTCGAGTAGGTCAAATCGGCGATGCGGTGCCGCTCAGGCAGTACTTGGTTGAGGAAGTCGATCAAGAGTTCCTTGTTGGGCTCCGAGCCAAAGAGCTTTTTGAACCCGAAGTCGGTCAAGGGGTTGATGTATTTGTCCTTGAGATTGCTCATGGCAGATCACATTCGCTAGGGTAAAGATACAAGGAAATGAGCAGATACCGTATCCGGTAGCGAATCACGAATGTCGAATTTTTCCCATACCCACTTTCTCTGATCTACGCCTACATGCTGCTATGGCATCGTTCCCAGGGCCAATTGTCCCAGAGCAATGTTTTCGTCATTGGGGCTGAGCTGACGGTGGAAGAAAAGCTGATAGCGACTGCCCAGGCGATCGATGAGCAGATCCACCAGCAGGGCGTTCTGAAACACCCCGCCGCTGACGGCAATTTGGCTCACGAGCTCCTGCTCAGCCACCATCTCGATCAGGTCTACCAGGGTCAGGTGAAAGCGCAGCGCAGCAATGGCCGGAGCCGTACCAAACTCCAGATCCTGCACCAGATGATGCAGCAGCAGGCTGCCATCGGGCTGCTCGTGCTCAAAAAGAGGGTAGCCCGAGGGCAAGCCATTGCACATGCCAATCCCCTCACGCCCTAGCAGCTCGACCCTGAGGGCGGTTTCGCCTTCAAAGTGATTGCGCTCGCCCTGAGCGAGCAACGCCCCCGCAGCATCAAACAAGCGCCCCACACTCGAGGTTTGTACCATCTCTTGCTCGGCAAGAAGCATCTGATAGTGAGCCCATTCGTCCGAATTGAAATAAGACCTCAGATGCCGCTCGCTATCCTCCAGCTCATGCATGAAAGCCAAGGCCGCGAGCCTTGGTTGCAAGGCCATTTGCTCCCCGTGTAGATGTGGCACGTAGCGAAAATGCGAAACCCGCCTTAGCGCTCGATCTTCACAGCGAAAAAACTCTCCGCCCCAGATCTGGGTATCATGCCCCATGCCGCTGCCATCCCAGACCACCGCCAAGGTCGGCGAGGAGCAAGGCCAAAGGTCGTTTTCTACCAACACCGAGGCAGCGTGTGCCTCGTGATGCTGTACGCGCTGCACAGGTACGCCCCATTTGAGCGCCAATTCGCGCCCCAGCTCCGAGGCAAACCAGTCCACCTGCAGATCGAC
>CAYVAP010001001.1:0-1731 GCA_964449365.1 uncultured Bacteroidia bacterium | reverse complement strand
AAGTCATCGCGCGAGCTATCGTCGGTGATGAAGGTGCGCATCTTTACGTCCTTGAGGATGGCTTTGTCGGCGCGAGGCCGCATGTTGATCAGGCGGCGCAGCTCATCGAGGTTGGGGTTGGGGCCCATCTGAGCCAGCTTTTGCACCTGGTGCTCGTTGAGATAGGTCTCCAACTCCTGCATCATCCCAAAGAAGGAGCTCTCTGCGGTGTTGGGGATGTAGCCAAAGACGGTATGCGCCAGGTCATGATCGATGCTTTCCAGCACCTTGGGCACCACCTGACGGCCTAGCTCTTTGCGCTCGCGGTAAATGTCTACGTCGCTGCCACGCGAAAAATAGATGCGCTCGAAGGAACAACTGAGCTTCTCACCGGCCTTGGTGAAAGGCTTGAGCTTGATCTGTCCGCTGCGGCCCTTGACGCTGAGAATGTGACCAGGGTCGAGTTCCTGAATCTCGTAGGGGTTCAAGCCAAAGATCGTACTGATGGTGGAGCGCTCTGAGGCGGCTACCAGATACTCGTCGTTGTGATAGTAGTAGCAGGGGCGGATGCCATTGGGGTCGCGCACTACAAAGGCATCGCCATTGCCCACGATACCGCTGATCACGTAGCCGCCGTCCCAGACTTTGGCTGCATTTTTCATCACCTTGGTCAGGCTCAGGTCCTCTGAAATCAGGCTCACGATCTCGGCGCGGGTGTAGCCCTCCTTCTTGAACTTGGCGTAGAGGTGCTCGTTGGCCACGTCGAGAAAATGCCCGATTCGCTCCAGCACCGTCTCGGTATCGGTGAGGTAGCGCGGATGCTGACCCAACTCTACCAGTTTTTGAAAAAGGTAATCGACATTGGTGAGGTTGAAGTTACCCGCTAGTGCGAGGCAGCGGTTTTTGTATTCATTGGTGCGAACGACCGGGTGGCAGGCTTCGATGCCGTATTCGCCGTGGGTCCCATAACGCAAGTGGCCAAGCATGACTTCGCCTGCATAATCGAAGTGCTGCTTGACCCACTCTGCTTCTTGCCACTGCTCGGGATGCTTATCTTTCAGACTCGCCTGGAGGGCATCGACTTGTTTAAAGATGTTGGTCCAGGGGTTGGGCTTGTTGTCTCTCAGGCGATGAAGGTAAGGATGCCCCGGCCTGGAATTGAGCTTCACAACGCCTAGGCCCGCGCCATCCTGCCCCCGGTTGCGCTGCTTCTCCATCAGGAGATACATCTTGTTGAGTCCCCAGAGGGCAGAGCCATATTTCTCCTGATAGTACTCTAGCGGCTTCAGCAGACGGATCAGGCCGATGCCACACTCATGTTTGATTTGGTCGCTCACAGGTCTATGGTCTTTGGATGAAAGATGCGGCAAAGATACGGATTCGAAGCCAGAATTTACACCCACATAACGTCTGGCTAACCCCTATCTTGAAAGAATGTTGAAACTATCCAAAGCGGTCTAAGCAGCCATTCGCCTACTAGCACAGGAGCCAAAGGAATAGCATCCTGCTTCCAGATTACTTCTATCGTGGAATAGATTTTCAACGAAAATCTCCGAGACAAGGTACATGAGCCAGCATTTTTTCAGGAGAAGCTGTACCTTAGTCAGTGGTCAGTGGTCAATGGTCAGTGATCAATGGTCAGTGGTCAATGGTCAGTGGTCAATTTTGATTGCTCTTCACTACTCATCCTTTACTCATCCCTGTTCCCTGTTCCCTGATCCCTGTTCCCTGTTCCCTGATCCCTGTTCCCTG
>CAYVAP010001000.1:0-1734 GCA_964449365.1 uncultured Bacteroidia bacterium | reverse complement strand
ACCCGCGGATGATGCCCTGAGAGGCTTTGCGGATGAAGGTAACGATCTCATCGCGCTCCTCAGTGGGCGGCAACTGCGTCTCGACGTAGTTGAGCGCCTGCGAGGTATTCATTCCTGCCAGGAAGATCGAGCGATAAATTTCCTGGATAGCCTGGATCTGGCTATCTGAGAAACTGCGGCGACGCAGGCCGATGCTATTGACCCCGGCGTAGGCTAGCGGCTCACGCGCGGCTTTGACGTAGGGGGGCACGTGCTTGCGCACCAGGGATCCGCCGGCCACAAACGCATGGCGACCGATGCGGATGAACTGCTGCACGGCTACCAGACCTTCCAAAATGACCCAGTCTTCGATCTCTACGTGGCCAGCCAGGTTGACGTTATTGACCAGAATGACGTGGTCCCCGATGAGACAATCGTGAGCAATGTGCACATAGGCCATGATCAGGCAGTGATGTCCGATGCGGGTGGTGCCGTGGTAGCTGGTACCTCGGTTGAGGGTGGCAAACTCTCGGACAATGGTATGGGCCCCAATTTCGAGGGTGGTTTTTTCGCCGACAAACTTCAAATCCTGAGGAATGGCACTGATCATGGCCCCCGGAAAAATCCGCACGTGGTGGTCGAGGCGCGCGCCATCGTGGATGGTCGCGGTCGAGCCGATCCAGCAGTCATCGCCGATCACGATGCCGCCGTGGATGTTGACGCCTGATTCTATATGCACTCGGTCTCCAATCTTGACTTGGGTCAGCGATTTTTCTGGCCGTCTGGCTTGATCTTGCCAAAACTCTAGCTGACTGGCATCGGCAGAAATCACCGTGTTGGGCATAATGCGGCAGTTTTTGCCGATCTGCACCCCTTCGTAGATGACTACATGCTCGCCGATCCAGCTACCTTCCCCGATCTCTACATTCTTTTGAACGGTGCAGAAGGGTGAGATGTGTACACTGGGATGGATACGGGCCTCAGGGTGAATGGATGCCAAGGGTTGGTGCTGACTGGGGGTTACTGATGTCATAACTTATCTTTAGGAACTACACTCGCAACGAGATCGGCAGAGCACACCAATTGTCCATCTACGAAGGCTTTGCCATTCATTTTGCAAATACTTCGCTTCAACGCAACCATCTCCAGCTCCATGATCATCGTGTCACCTGGTATAACAGGTTTTTTGAAGCGGACGTTGTCAAAGGCAACAAAATAAACCCAAATAGATTGCGGGTTATCGATGGTGTTGAGGAGCAAGATGCCTCCGACCTGTCCCATTGCCTCTACAATGAGTACGCCGGGCATGCTAGGGTTGCCTGGGTAGTGCCCTTGAAAGAAAGGTTCGTTAATCGTAACGTTTTTGAGGCCCGTGATGGTCGTCTCGGTGAAGTCCAACACCCTGTCTACCAACAAGAATGGGTAACGATGGGGAAGAATATCGAAAATCGCATTGACGTCAAAAATGAGTCCTTGCTTCTCGGTTTTTTGAAAGCGTTTGGCGATGCGTTTTTGCTTGACTTTGCCTTTGATCTTTTTGGCCAGCTCTACGTTGGCCTTGTGCCCGGGTCGGGCAGCCATGATGTGGCCTTGTAGGGGGACACCCACCAGGGCGAGGTCGCCTATCAGATCGAGCAGTTTGTGGCGCGCTGGCTCATTTTCGTAGCGAAAGCCCGAAGGATTGAGCAAGCCCTGTCGGATGGTGTGCCCTGGGTCGAGGCCATGAACTCGTAGAGGTTCTTCTGCCGGACACGG
>CAYVAP010000999.1:0-1735 GCA_964449365.1 uncultured Bacteroidia bacterium | reverse complement strand
AGCTGCTCTTCGGCCAAATAATTGCGGGCAAACTCTTTCATCACTGTTGCTCGTGCCACGTAGTACCAGGATACATTCAGCTCTTGATCGAGAAATCGCAGGATACGATGCAACGTGTCTCGCCCAGCCTCCAGGCGACCCAGGTCGCGATGCCCTTTGGCCAGGTTGATCATGATGTTGGGAATGCTCCGGGCGGGCGTGGTCGCAGGGGTGCGCAGGGCTCGAGTCAGCGCCTGCTGGTAGCAGCGAAAAGCAGCCGAATCTTGATGCATCTGCTGGTAGCAAATACCCAATCCGTTGAGTGCGTGGACACTATTAGAGGCAAAAAAGGCATTGCCTTGTTGTTGGAACAAGCGCAGGGCTTCCTGATAGGCTCGGTGTGCCGCCTCATAATCTCCTCCGCTCACTGCCAAATTTCCCCGCAAAATGAGGGTACCCGGAAAAAAACGATCTGGCACACTAGGCTGCTGACGAATCAAGCGCACACACTGATCGAGGTAGAGGATGGCGTGGGTGAGATCTCCCAGCTCTCCTAGGGTTTGAGCAGTGGCAAAATACAGCAGATTGAGCTGGTAGTAGTTGGGCGGGGCCGTGGCTTCCTCGTGGCTGATGGCGCGTCGCAGCCATTGCAAGGCACTGAGCCGATCTCCCAACTGGCTATATTCTACCCCCAAGGTGTGGGCGATTCCTCCCATGAGGGCATGATCGACGCTATCGGCTTGCTGGGCCAGTTGCCAGGCTCGCTGCGCCTCCTCTATGGCCATCAGGCTCTCGGACAGTAGGCTGTGAATTTGTCCCTTGATGTACACACTGCGGGCTTTCCAGTGATTACTGTGGGGGCGCCAGCGCAATCGGCGCACTTCCAGGCTGTCGTAGGCTGCCCAGGCTTCTTCAGCTTGCCCCAGCAAGGCAGGACCATGGGCCAGATACATGCTTGCTCCCAAAGCCGTTTCCGGGTCGTTGGCAGCAACGGCTTCGCGGTAGCTGGCCTTCAGTGGGGGAAGAGCCGTCAAAAGATCGCCTGCCAGGTAGCTCGCCACGGCCTGCTCATACCGAGTCAGCCGCGAGCTGTCTGCCGGGATGGCCATCGCTGCCGAGCATGACCAAGTGCTCAGCAGAAACAGCCAAGCCCTCAGCGAAAGAAGGCCAAGCAAGCCATGACGGAAAAAAGTGGAGCGCAAGAAGAGCATCGGAAAACACGCTAAGCATTAGCCGTTGTGATAAGGCACAGCTAATAACAACAACGCAACAGTTTATCCGGTGTTACTCTCCGAGTAGGTGAATCGCAGGGCTGAACGCCGAACTCTCAGCACCTAGTCATTTGTTTTGCGGTTCAAAGTTCAAGGTTGAAAGTAAACCTGGCCGCTTGGGCGGCCCTTGAGTGAGCCAATATGTGGGGGCTGGCCAAAGTGCCTGGTACCCTTATACCTTGTTTCCTTATACCCCTAGCCGTTCATATAGGTGAGCCGATTGATGCTTTGCTTTTTGTCCCGGTTTCTACGTTTTTGCCTAGCCAAAACGGCTATCCACAGCTCTTCTAACTATGATCATCCAACTACAAGCAGATATCACCCCCGAGCAGCGAGCCAGCATCGAGACCGAAATCAAAGCGGCTGGCTACCAGCACACCGAAGTACGCACCCAGATGGCCCATTATCTGGTGGGCATTGGCAAGTCTGAGTTTGACCCGCGCCGCATCGGCGCTCTGCCCGGCGTGCGCGACGGCCTTAAACCG
>CAYVAP010000998.1:0-1738 GCA_964449365.1 uncultured Bacteroidia bacterium | reverse complement strand
CTAGGTTTACTTTCAATTACGAATTACTGATTACGAATTTCGAATGCGAAGCACTAGGTTTCTCCCGCCCAGAAGTATAGAAAATGGTTGCATGGAGGGTTGGTTGATTCCTGTCCTGAGCGACAAGCAAAGGAGCTAACCAAGGGGCTAACTTTGAACTGCGAAATTAGCGACTAATACGCCGCTTGTGCGGCTTCTTGCAAGGCTGCCTGGTATTGTTTGCGGTCAAAGTGAAAAGGCGGCAGGTCGGGATAAGTCCAGTGCGGTCGTTTGAGCTGGCGATAGCCATGCCAACGGACTTGCTGGGCCTCCACTTCGATGCGAGCGGCGAAGGTCCAGTCCCCGGGCACCCCCGAAAAAGCGTATTCGAAAAGGGCGATATGCTGACCGTGGAGGTAATCTGCATGAGGTCGGCCCCAAAAGTGCAGGCGCGGCGGCAGCACCAACAACGGCGGCAGCCCTTCGTAGGCCCCTGCCAAGGTAGCCTGACCCTCCGTGCTGGCTGGGGCCTGCTCGGCCTGAGCCAGCCAAGGGCGCAAGTTGCGACCGTTGATCAGGATATCGACCACCTTGTAGTCTTCGATGCGCGAAGTCGTTATCTCAAACGAAATCTGATCCAGCATAGGTTAGGTTTACCCTTCTGCGCGGGGACAGGTTTTGCTCCCGCAGCGATATCAGTAAAGTTTACAGAATTTTTTGAAGTGAACAGAATTAAAAAAATGACCTACATCCGAAGCAGGCGAGTTCCTAATAAAGCTCAAAGAATAACTGCTCCCTTTTGTTTCACGCAGAGGCGCAGAGTAAAAATTTGATAAACAGAGAGTTGCATTGCTTTGCCTAAAATGGCAAAAGGGAGGTTACTTTTCGACTGTTCCCTATCAATTCTGTACCTTTGACTATCCACTCTAAACTCACCTACATGAACGGGGCACAGGGGGCTTGGGCATGGGCCAGCCCCCCCTCGCATTGGCTCACTCAGGGGTTGTACCTGCGGGGCACCCCTATGAACCCTGAACCCTAAACTCTGAGTCGCGACCCTAATGTCTACATGTCCATCGCGACACGCCACCGGTAATACCAACCCTTCTCTATCCGCATGAAGCGCCTGCAAAGCACCCTCCAGCTCCTCCTCTTGATCGGCCTCATCATCGTGGCCAACCTGCTGCTGTCGTCCTATTTCCTGCGCGTGGATCTCACGCGGGAGCAGCGCTACTCGCTCTCGGATCTGACCAAAGAGACGGTCCGCTCGCTAGAACTGCCCATGACCATCACGGTATACCTGGAGGGAGACTTTCCGCCCAACATCCGGGAGTTTCAGCAGGCCATTCGCACCACCCTGCTGGAGATGAAGCAATACGCCGGGAGCGAGTTTGATTTCACCTTTGTCGATCCTACCGAAAACGCGGAGCTGAAGCAGGACTTCCGAGAGCGAGGCTTTCAGCCGGTGCCGGTCAAGGTGCGGGTGTCTTCGGCAGAAACCCGCAATCAGGAGATGTGGCCCTTGCTGGTGATCCGCTATCGACAGCGAGAGGTTTTTGTCGATCTGCTCAAGGGCACAGCCGTGATGACGCCGCAAGGCCCCAACGTCAACTTTCTCAAGGCCGAGTCCGACCTCGAGTACAAGCTCACCTCGGCCATGCGGCGGCTGACCGAGACGGAAAGCGGCGTGAATGCCCTGCTAGAAGGCCACGGCGAGATTCCGGTCAATTCCGTTCCCGACCTGGGCCAGGCCATTCAG
>CAYVAP010000997.1:0-1741 GCA_964449365.1 uncultured Bacteroidia bacterium | reverse complement strand
TGAGCTGCTTTGGGCTGGTTTTGGCGGAAAAATCGCGGGGCTAACGGGGTGAATCGTGCCTCCTTGGCAGATCATGCCTACACAAACGGGCAATTTGGGTATGCGTATTCGACGCAGATGGATGTCGGCGCGGTTAGGGGTTGCCAAATGGATACGATCGCTCAGCCGCGCAGCGCTCAGGCGGCTACGTCGGCCTGGCGTCTGCGGGCCTCAGCGGCGGCTTGGGCGCGTTCTTCGCGGATGATCAGCGAGCCGAGGCGATGGAGGTTGTAGGCCAGGACGCCGTAGCCCACGTAGCGGCGAAAGCCTGTCAGGCTGCGGTCGGGGCAGTGGTCGAGGCCGTTGGCGTGGAGCTGGTTGATGTTGGATTCTACCGCGCTGTGGGCGTTTTTGAGGGCCACGAACTCGGCCTGGGCTTCGTCGAGGGCCTCTTGCTGAGATTTTTTGCCTTTCTTGGGCAGGATCAGTTCCTCGACGTATTGGAGCAGAAGTTGCCGGTTCTCCTGGGAGTAAAATCCCCGATCCAGGCTCAGGGAGCGCAGTTTGGCCACGCCGTAGCGCTGGCAGAGTTCCTGGGCCATGGGCAGGGCGGTCTCGACGTCGGCCTGGCCCTGATCGAGTACCCGGTGGTAGAGGATGAAGTGGTGCTGGTCCGAGGCGATGAGCACCGGATGGCCAATGTCAATGTGGCGCTTGCCTTTGTTAATCCACTGAACGTGAGGCTCAAAGATCGAGAAGACCTTTTCCTCATGAGGGATGGTCTCGCCTTTGATCACCCGACGATGTAGCAGGTCGATCTGTCGGCAGAGGTGCTCGTGGTAATAGGCCAGGGCTTCGAGGTAGGCGATCTCCTTGGCACTCAGGGACATCCCCTGGCTGAGTTTGAGCGTGATCAGCACCCGATCGGCCAGATTACGGGCGGCTTTGAGGTAAGGAAGGGCCGCCTCGTGCTGGCGCTGCGCCCGATTCCGGCCTTTGATGTCGCGCAGGCGATGATACAGTCGTCTGATTTTCTGACAATTAGCCTTACGCTTGCGCCATCCTGCCCAGGTCCGCTCCTGATGCAGATGATCCATCGTGTCGAAGCACTTGCGCGCTGCGTCCCACAGCAGGTTGATGTCGGTGGGAAAATGCACGTGCCCCCGGGTGGGAAAGGTATCGGCTTTGATGCGCAACTCCAGCGGCGCTACCGCCCCTTGGGCCAGGCCTTTTTTTTTACAAAATCGTGCCCCGCGCCCGTCATCACCTGGTTGAGCGCCACCAGCACGGCCTCATCCAGGAGGCCGACGTTGTCCTTGATCGTCTGGAGCGGGTAGCGCTTCTGCTCTGCGACTGAGATGAACGTCGGGCGAGGCTCTATCCCCAGGATCTCGCGCAGCTTGCGATGATGGTTGGCCAGGTCGTGTAATTGATCATAATCAGCCTTGAGCGCGTGGCGCACCACCCCCAGCACCAATATCTCCCAATAATCCAGGCCAGGACGCCCCATCCGGCTGTGCGCTCCCCCCAGGGCCGATTCCAGAACCGCCCTCACCCGCTGGTTTAGCTCCTTGTTCGTGAAGATGTGTTGCAACCCCCGCAGCACCACCCCCAGCTCATGCCGCGAGCGCGGATCGAAGGTGATCTCACTGATCGGAAGGTAACGCAGGTCGGTCTGAGGCTGGAAGAATACACGCATCCTAAAGGCTGATTATCCGTTTGACGATAGGACGAATATCGCGATTTTTGGCCACTTTCGCCA
>CAYVAP010000996.1:0-1743 GCA_964449365.1 uncultured Bacteroidia bacterium | reverse complement strand
GGAGAATCTTTTTGACCTGCATTATCGCCCCTATTCCTCGCGCATCTCTGCTCCCGGCAGGAATTTGTATATTGCGATCAAATGTACCCTTTAATCCGCAGCCTCCCCGATGAGTAAGTTCTTGACTCGGCCAGTCTGGATCATCATGGCGGCGTTGCTGCTTGGAGCGCTGGTGTTTGGCATCGTGTCGCAGTATCGGCAGGTCGACTGGCAGCGCAACTACGAGCGCGATAGCCGGCAGCCCTTTGGGACTGAGCTGCTACATGAGCAGTGGCGCGGGCTGTTTGACGGCAGCGAGGTGGTGGAGGTCAAACAGTCGGCCTTCCAGCAGTTGGTCTATCAGCAGCATACTGGCCACGGTTACGTATTCATCAACCAGAAACTGCCTTTCTACGCAGAGAGCACCCGTGAGCTGCTACGCTTTGTGCAGGCAGGCAATCAGGTGTTCATGGCGGCATATGCCTTGGCGCCCGAGCTGGAGGCAGAGCTAGGGGTGTCGGGCGAAAGTCCGACGAGGATGGCGTTGATGAGCCAGCAGACTTCGGTGCGCGATACCGTGGCGCTCCGGGTGAGAAGTGGCCCGTACTTTCGCTTTCCCCGCCACGATGCGCGCGCTTTTTTTACCCTGAGCCAAGATACCGAGGCCCAGACTCTGGGCCGCGACAGCCAGGGCCGGGCCAACTTCGTGCGGGTACCCTACGGCGCGGGGAGCTTTTGGCTGCATAGCCACCCCAACTTATTGGGCAACTATTACGTGCTCGACTCGCTGCGGCGTCCCTACCTGGAGGCGGTCTTTGGTCAACTGCCCTCAACCGATACGACCTTTTGGGATGAATATTACAAAGTCGCCAACCTGCGCTTTCGCCCTGATCGCCGCGAAGATGACAACTCGGGCCGCGACAAGCCCGAACGGCCCAACTTGCTGGCTTACCTCTTCAGCCAGCCGGCCCTGGCTTGGGCCTTGAGCCTCGCGATACTGGGCTTGCTGCTGTACACGGGCTTCGAAGTCAAGCGCAAGCAGCGGGTCATTCCGCCGCTAGAGCCATTGCCCAATACCACCCTGGCCTTCACACAGACTATCGGGCGGCTGTACTTCCAAAATGGCGACCATCGCAACCTGATTCACAAACGGATCCGGGTGCTGCTCGATCATATTCGCAGTGCGTACTTTTTGCCCACCCATGGTTTCGATCAAGCTTTTCTGCACCAGTTGGCGGCCAAGTCGGGCTTGGACGAGAAAGAGCTGGCCCAGCTTTTTCGCCGCATCATCCATGCTCAGACGCACGACACTATCTCGGAGGCAAGCCTGATCGAACTCAACCGCCTGATCGAGTGGTTTTACCGAGAGGCGGCTCGGTAGCGGTCGGCCCGATGTGTCTATTTCTGGTACCCTAAGCGCTGCTTCCTCCGCTATGCCTGCTTCTTCGCCTGCTTTTACCGATCATACCACGCCGCACAACCCTCGCGATGTACTGATTCATCTGCAAGCCTACCTGGAAGGGCAGGGCTTCTTTTATCCGCGGCAGACGGTAGCCAACTTGTATCTGTCGCTGCGCAGCAAGCCTTTTGTGGTGCTGGCGGGGCCTTCGGGCACGGGCAAAACCCAACTGCTGCGGCTCTTGGCGGAAGGATTGGGCTACCGAGACCATAGCCTGCTGATCCCTGTGCGGCCAGAGTGGGCCGGGCGTGCCGACCTGCTTGGCTACCTGGATCTGAACGGACGCTTTCGGCGACAACCTTTGC
>CAYVAP010000995.1:0-1745 GCA_964449365.1 uncultured Bacteroidia bacterium | reverse complement strand
CTTGCCGATTGGCGCAAGCTACTCCATGACAACCCTATCTGGCTCAACCGCAACAAGGGCATTGGGGTGTTGCCCCGCGAAAAAGCCATCGAACTGGGGGCGACCGGCCCGGTGCTGCGGGCCTCAGGGGTAGCCTACGACATTCGTCAGTTCGAACCTTATCTGGTCTACGACCAAATAGACTTTGATATCGCGGTGCGCGACGAGGGCGACTGCATGGCCCGCTATCTGGTGCGCATGGATGAGATGGAGCAATCGATCCGCATCCTCGACCAATTGATGGAAAAATTACCCGCAGGCGACATCCGAGCCGACAACGCCAAGCATACCTACCCCTCTAAAGACGAAGTCTACTACTCCATGGAGGGCATGATTCACGACTTCATGATGACCGACGTCGGCGTGATGCCTCCGGCGGGCGTCGAGGCGTACCACGCCATCGAAGCCCCCAAAGGCGAACTGGGCTTTTACCTCCGCTCAGATGGCACCGGCTCTCCCTGGCGCAACAAGATCCACGCGCCTTCTTTCTGCAACCTGCAAACCATCGAGTACCTGCTCGAAGGAGCTATGCTCGCCGACGCGGTGGTGATCATCGGTTCGCTCGATCCCGTGATGGGGGAGGCAGATAAGTGATTTCTGGCAAATTCGAAATGCGGGATTCGTTACTTAGGGCACCCCTGTTGCGAATCCCGATTATTCCCTCTCGAATCATGAGACACCTCCTCCTCTGCCTCACTTTGCTGACGAGTTGCGCTGGGCCGCGCCGCATCGTGATCCGCAACGAGACGGGAGTAAAAGCCACTGTGGCTTGGGGGTTGCGCCCAGATCGGCGGATGAATGAGCTCTCTACTTTCAGCCGGGTGGATACTCTTTACACGCCCCTAGGCATCGAGGGCAACCAGCGGGAGACCGGGCTGGTCTTTGGCAAGGGGGCTTGGAACGTGAACGAATACCGCCGCGCGGCAGAACGCGTCGCCTTTATCGAGGTGGTTACTGAGGGCGACTCGGTCCTTTTTTACGTAGATAAAAACGATAGCCTGGAAGCTCTCTTTGCCGATGGCGTTCGTGGCCTACGCAGGCGGGAGATTCGGGTGATCGTAGATTGATCGGCAGCTTTTACGCCTTTGGCTTCGCCAATTGATTGTGAAACACCCGCTCGGTGATCTGGGCCCACTCCTGAGCATTTTGCTGAAAGGTCTTGTAAGCCGCGTAGACCTTCTGGCTCTGGGCATCGTCGGCGGTCAGCTCGGCTAGCACCTCGTCGGTGAGGCGACGCAACTCGGCCAGCACCTCTTCAGGAAAGACCCGCAGTGCTACTCCCTCTTCCTCGACCATTTTTTTGAGGTACTGGTGATTTTGCGCTTCGAATACGCTGAGGGTCCAGTGATTTTGGCGCATGATGGCCGCCTGCAAAATCGCTTGCAGGTCAGGCGGCAAACGATCGTAAGCCTGCTGGTTGACGATGGTCTCGAGGGTGGTACCGGGTTCGTGCCAGCCCGGATAGTAGTAGTATTTGGCGATCTTGTGAAAGCCCATTTTGTAGTCGTGGTAGGGGCCGATCCACTCGGTCGCGTCGATCACGCCGCGCTCCAGGTTGGTGTATATTTCGCCGCCTGCCACGTTGACCGCCGAGCCCCCCGCCCTAGTGATCACCTTGCCACCGATGCCGGGGATGCGCATCTTCAACCCTTGCAGAGCAGCCAGGGTGTTGATTTCACTACTGAACCAGCCGCCCATCTGCACCC
>CAYVAP010000994.1:0-1751 GCA_964449365.1 uncultured Bacteroidia bacterium | reverse complement strand
GCGCTGCATGGCTCAAGGTTGTTGCGCCCAGTAACCATCAACTGGTGAGCATACTTCGCCAAAGCCTGGATGCTGGGGAGGCAGAGGCCATCGCGCTTGCGAAGGAATACGATGCCAGTCTGTTGATTATAGACGAAAAGAAGGGACGTAGCGTCGCGCAGGATATGCAATTATCCTTCATCGGCGTACTGGGCGTGCTGCTCGAAGCCAAAGAAACAGGAATGATCCATGCAGTAAAACCCTTGTAGGAGAATTTGAAAGAGATTGGATTTCGCCTCGCTCCGCAGGTTTTCGATTTGGTGCCCGAACAGGCAGGGGAGTTGATATGATTCATTACCTGTATTTTTCGACGGAGAGACGGAAAGTCTGCCACGAGAGATCGGGCAATTAAAAAAACTGTGTTCCTCCAATCTATGCGGTAACCCCCTCCCCGAAGCCGAATAGAGCGGCGCCTGCGGGACCTCCACGGCAAAGATGCCTTCCGGCAGGTTATTCGCCCGATTCGGCCTGCGACTACCCTCCCGCCACTCATGGATGAGCAAGGCTATGAGTCCGTCAGCCAGGAGCGCCGCTATGAGCAGGTGCGCGACTGGCAGATCGCAGCGCCTTTAGGAAGAGCTGCTCAAGCGGTTGGCTGTTTCCTAACCTTCCAAGGGTTTGGAACCCTCAGGAGGTTTTCATTTAATCCACTATTCCCCTGCCTCGGTTTTGACCACTTGATACAGGCTGTGGCTGATGCGAAAATGGGCCTGTCTGATCAGACGATCCATCAATCGCCACCATACAACTCCAGCTTGCGCAGCGTCTGCAGATCCTGTGCGAGGTCTGCGGCGGTATATTTTAGGTCAATGCCACGCTCAGCGAGGGCTTTTTGGAAGGTCATGCGGTCTATCTCCGCCATGCGGGCGGCCTGCCCCAGGCTCAGGATTTCTTTGTCATACAGGATACAAGCCAGTTCGAGGCGAAGTTGCGCTTCGTCGAGAGAATAGGATCGCAGGATATCGTCAGAGATAAGAATGGCCATTTTTGAGTTTTTGAGCGTACATGTGCATTTCCCAACAACAATAGCTTAATATACGCAATTCCGGCGGATGAGGAACCGCCTGGCCTCGCAATACATGGGTGTTAACCACTAAAGGGCTGGAACCACCAAGAGCGGCTGCTCATATACCAACTGCTTGTGTGCTTCTACTTCTGCTTTGAAATAGGGGTTGCTCAGTCCGCCATACCATACAAAGTCTACGGGTCGGCCGAGCAGGCGCTGTAGCCCGGCGATCATGGCGAGCAGGTGGTCGAGTTCTGCTTCATGCGTGAGGTGGGCCTCGTCGAATTCATAGAGAAAGTCTAGGTCGGAATCGGCGGAGAAGTCAGCTGTCAGCGCAGAGCCGAAGACCCAAAGGCGCCCGACCTGGTGTTGGGCGCAAAGCTGCCGAATGGCAGGTAGGTGTTGTTTGAGTAAGGCTTGCATTATTATAAAAAGATACAGGTATTTGCCTACAGCCTTTACGCTTGTTTGTTCATCACCAAGCTGTCGCCCCTTTTCGGCTTCGAAGGAGCCATCGTGGACATCAGCATCGGGCTGATCGCCGAAAGCGTGCTCATCTACTTGGGCATCCCCTTCCTGGCGGGCATCCCCTCGCGCTGGGGACTGGTGCGACTCAAGGGCGAAAATTGGTACCGAACGGTTTTCATCTCCCGCATCTCGCCGCTGACCCTCACGGCGCTGCTCTTCACCATCGTGGTGATGTTTA
>CAYVAP010000993.1:0-1754 GCA_964449365.1 uncultured Bacteroidia bacterium | reverse complement strand
GCTACCGGCTGGTTATCGGGATTATAATTTTGGGCGCAGGGGGATACCGATGTCGCACATGGTGCCGATGACGCGCTATGTACGCGATCAGGTTGCTCCCGATTGGATCGTGTACCTGCTCAATCACCGCAACCTGGGCGAGAGTGTCGCCAGGATCAGGCGGGGGCGCTACTTTTTGCAATATGACAAGCAGGGAGATAGCATCTTTACTTTGCCGCCTCAGCCTTATCAGAGCAGCCCACAGAAACAGTGGCTCAGCCTGAGCGCAACCTTCCGGTATTTTGTATCAAACTTCACCTTTCGCATTGCCTGGCCTCGTCTCTCCCTCACGCCTGCCCCTCCACCCGACTTACCCGAGGCGCAAAAGCCCGAAAACCAAGCCTTGCAGCAAGAGATCGCCCGCCAAATCCTCATCGACATCACCGAGGCAGCAAAGCCTGCTCGCGTCCTCTTTGTGCTACACCCCAACCGAGCCGCCATTTACGAGGGGCATTCTCCCGTACCCGAAACCCGCCCCATGAACCTCATCAAAAAGGAGCTGGAGGCCCTAGACCTACCCTACCTTAGCCTAAATCCTGCATTTTCTGCCGCCTACCTTGAAACCGGAAACACATTCGAGTTTAAAAATAACAAACACTGGAATGGATATGCCAATGAAGTGGCTGCCAATGCAATCTATGAGCAGCTAAATGCGTTGATGGGCAAAGATATCCATTCGACTCCATCATTTACCTCTTCAAGCCCTGCTCAAGCCGAATAAACCATCGATTTTGACCACCTACTCTCCTATCCCTGACTGGCACTGTCCTTAGCCCTATTTTTGATCCAAGCGCCCTACCACCTGCGCAGAGATATTGCGTACTTTCTCTTAGATGCACCAATTCACACCATGGCAGCCGCACCTATTTTTGGTTCTACTCATACTACTTCACCCAACTGGAAAATCATCCCCTCCCCCACTCGTCAACAACGACTGGTGATGCGTGGGCTGGTTTTGTTGGGGCTCGTGGCGCTAGGGGTCTTTTTGTATTGGTTTATCGATGCCGATTTTATCGGCTATGCGCCTCTGTACTGGGCCTTGGCAATAGCCTTTGGCTACAAGCTGCTACGAATCCTGCACGAGTGGTACCACTACGTGGGGATCAGCGTGAAAGAGCGCCCCGAGCTCACCCGCAACTATAGCGTGGACATGCTCACCACCTTTTGTGCTGGCGAACCCTATGACATGGTGCTGGATACCCTAGCGGCCATGGTCAAGGTACGCTACCCGCACACGACCTATCTCTGCGACGAGGCCAACGATCCTTTCCTCAAGCAAACATGCGCCGAGCTAGGCGTGGTACATGTCTATCGGGGCGAGAACAAGACCAACGCCAAAGCGGGCAACATCAACTACGCCCTGAACAACGTGGCCACCGGCGAGATTGCCATTATCCTGGACCCCGACCACAAGCCTGTACCGGAATTCATTGACCGAGTGTTGCCCTACTTTGAGCAAGAGAAGGTGGGCTACGTGCAGTGTGTGCAGGCGTACAAAAATCGCAACGAGAGCTTTATCGCTAAGGGGGCGGCCCAGCAGACCTACCACTTTTATGGGCCGATGATGATGTCGATGAACAGCTACGGCACGGTGCAGGCTATCGGGGCTAATTGTACCTTTCGGCGAGCCGCGCTCGACAGCATCGGTGGCCATGCCCCGGGCCTCTCCGAAGATATGCACACGGCGATGCGCCTTCATGCCCAAGGCTGGCAGT
>CAYVAP010000992.1:0-1765 GCA_964449365.1 uncultured Bacteroidia bacterium | reverse complement strand
ACAGGATCATAAGCACCTGAAAGCCATCTTGTCCATCTTGTCCAAAAACGAGCGCGCCAAAAGCTCATGTCTAGTGGTATGAATTAACCATTCGAAATTCACATAGAATCCTTTCAATTACTGATTACGAATTTCGAATGCAAAGCACTAGTCATTAGCTTCGCGGTTCAAAGTTCATGATTATGACGGAATCGGTGGTTTCGCTCTTTTTTCAACGCTGTTGATTTTCAGGAGTTGTACTACGTGGCGTAAGGATTGTAGAGTGGTAAGACACTATAACTTATTGGTAACAATGCTATTCAATAAATCAACCACTCTACCATTCAGCCACCTTGAAGTATAGTAGTATTGAATATGGTAGTACTTCACCCCTTTTATCCCCCGCGAGGGGGATTTTTCGTTCGGTTGAGCGAAGCTCAACCTTACTGCCATGCCCCTTTAGGAGAGCTACGGAGGTGAAAAGCGCCGCAGAAACCAGCCCTCAAAAACGGAATGATCAGAAATCCTGTCTAAATTAATGGATGATGTCCAGTAGCATGGTTGCTTTTTAGCCATTGGCCAGTTTTTTTTTCTCTCAATTCTGAGAATCTTGCCCCATGCCTCACCTCACCCTCGTTCCTACGCCTATCGGTCATCTCGAAGACATCACCCTGCGGGCGCTGCGTACCTTGCGCGAGGCAGACCTCATCGCGGCGGAAGACACCCGCACCTCGGGCGTGTTGCTCAAGCACCACCGCATCGAAACGCCACAGACTTCGCTGCATCAACACAACGAACACAAAAAGGTGCCTGCTCTGCTCGATCAGGTGCAGGCAGAGGATCTCCATCTAGCGGTGATTAGCGACGCTGGCACGCCGGGGATCTCTGATCCCGGTTTTTTGCTGGTGCGCGAAGCCATCGCGCGGGGCATCACGGTGGAGACGCTGCCCGGCGCAGTGGCGCTGATTCCGGCTTTGGTGAGCAGTGGCTTGCCCTGCGATCGCTTTGTCTTCGAGGGCTTTTTGCCGCTAAAAAAGGGCCGCCAAACCCGGCTGATCGAGCTGGCCATCGAGCCGCGCACGGTGATCCTCTACGAATCGCCTCATCGCCTGAGCAAAACCCTCAGCCAGTTGGCCGAGCACTTCGGGCCAGAGCGCCCCGCCTGCGTCAGTCGCGAGCTGACCAAGATTCACGAAACCCACGTACGAGGTACGCTACAAGAGTTGATCGCGCATTTTGATGCCCAACCAGCCAAAGGGGAAATCGTGATTTGTCTGGGGGGAAATGTAGCCTAGTTTTTTTCCAAAAAACTCGTGACTATGCCCAGCCTACCTATGGCCTCTATCTGCCCTATGCCCCTCTAAGTGAGCCATTCGACAAAAGCCCGGACGGCCCGCCCGCGGTGAGAGATGGCGTGCTTGGCCTCTGCACTCATCTGGGCGAACGTCTCGAGCTGGCTCTGAGGCCGAAAAACAGAGTCATAGCCAAAGCCTCCCTGGCCGAAAGGCTGCTCCGTGATAAATCCTTCGATGACGCCGTCGAAGGTATGCTCGTTGTCTCCATCGACGTAGGCGATGACCGTACGAAAACGCGCGCTGCGCTGGGTCTTGCCTTCCATTTCGAGCAGCAGCTTGCGCACGTTGTCGGCGTAGCTGGCTTCGGGGCCAGCATAGCGAGCAGAGTATACGCCGGGGCGACCCTCGAGGGCGTCGAGTTCGAGGCCCGTATCATCGGCAAAACAGGGAAGGCCGGAGGCCTGGTGAAACGCTCGGGCTTTGAGCCGTGC
>CAYVAP010000991.1:0-1774 GCA_964449365.1 uncultured Bacteroidia bacterium | reverse complement strand
GAGCAACGCATATTTGCTGTTGGAAGCCCAGCCAGCCAGGGTAATGCCATAGCCCGTAACCGAAGTGACGGCCAGGATGTATAGCATCCCGATATTGATGTCAGCAATCACTACGTAATCGTCGCCGACCTTGGCGAAGGGGATCACGGCCAGGACGAGCACAGTGGTGGTGACCGAAAGGATCGGAGCCAGAAAGTGCAGCAGCTTGTCGGCCTTGCTGGGAATGATATCTTCCTTGAGGATCAGCTTCAAGACATCCGCCAGGGGCTGCAACAAGCCAAAAGGCCCCACTCGGTTGGGACCAGATCGCTGCTGAAAGGCTGCCGATACGCGCCGCTCAGCATAGGAGCCATAGGCTGCCAAAGTGATAAAAATCAACAGAATCGGTGCGATGAGGATCAAGTGTCCGGTCAGATCCATGGGGAAATTCGGAATTGATAATTCAAAATTCGGAATGATTCGGCTCGTGAGCCACTAAGTTATTGCTTGTAAAGCTAACCAATTGCCGGGAAAGATGTGCGAAAGATGTAAAAGGACCTCGCAGAAAGATCACGGCCTCGCTCTGTTTGTGGTTCGTAGTTCACTGACCATTGACCACTGACCACTGACCATTGACCACTGACCATTGATCACTGCACCCTGACCAAATACCACCCCGCCGTGGTCACCAAGTCGCGCAGCCCCTCAATATTTCCGATCCAGGCGGCTTGTTCGCGAGGCTTGAGGCCAAATTTGTAGCGATAGATCGGGTTGAAAAGGTAGAGCTTGCGACGCTCGATGATCATCTGGCTGGCAAAAATGATGCGCTCGAAGCGATGCAGCGAAATGCCCGTGTCCTTGATATCCAGCAGGTCTTGTACGATCTGATCTGATTCACCTCCTAAGCGCAAGAGGGCGCGATAAGCCCTGCGAGGCAGCAGGTGAAAGTAGGGCAGCTTGCTGAGCACCTTGTGGCGGCAAATCTGCTGATGGCCTCCAAAGGGCATGGCCCATGGGGGGAAGCCAAAAAAGAGGCGTCCGCTGGGCTTGAGCAACTTCCTCAGGTGCGGGATAAATTTCTCCTGAGCGGGAATGTGCTCGATGGTATCTTTGAGGATGATCAGGTCGAAAGCCTGCTCGTGCTGAACCACGAACTCTGCGTCGTAGACATCCTGCAACTGAAAGCCTGCCGTGCTTTGTTTGATTTCCTCAGTCATGTACTCCCGCGCTTTCTCGATGCGGGTAGGGGCTAGGTCGACCCCCAAGCAGATCAGCCCGCGTTCGGCAAAGGGCCTCAGCACACCCCCCTCGGCACAGCCGATTTCGAGCACCCGCATTCCGGGGGTGAGTTTCAGGCCAGACTCGATGAAGGGCAGCAGGTAGGCACGAGCGTTGTTTACCTGCTGCTCAAAGCGCACGTCGGTGGAGAGATGTTGGGCGAGAGCCATAGGCAATTGCGAGGTTCTGAGGGTTCGATTCGGGGTGCATGGTTACAGCCCGACGATGGACAACGAACGAGGTAAAGCTACGGATTTTTTGCCATTCTACGGGGCCATCGCCGCAGGAAGGCATGACGGGGGCGCCGCTACGCGGCTTTGGGGGGAAAAATCGTTGCCCGGCTACAAACGGAGTCGCGGCTACGCCGCTGCTGATGGCGCGTTTTCCCATACACAAACGGTACCGTACGGTAGCCGCAGCGCGGCGGCACCGTTTGTAGCAAGCCGAAACCCCATCGGGCAAGCCGCGTAGCGGCGGCACCGTTGGTAGCCGCGTAGCGGCGACACCGATGGCGGGG
>CAYVAP010000990.1:0-1776 GCA_964449365.1 uncultured Bacteroidia bacterium | reverse complement strand
TTTTGCGCCGAGATCTTGTGCGCAGGCCATGAGAGGCTGGGATTAAGGGGCCCAGTCGAATAAAAAACCGAGTTTGGCGGGCCAAACCGCGAAAGCGTGGGATCGAGGGCCCCACGTTTGAGCCACGACGCAGGATGCGTGCAAGAGATCAAGCCAAAAGCGGCATTACTTATTTTTGGATCGTTACTTACTGCTCGGATCTGCTCAGTAAGTAGTCGAACGCGCGGCGCAGCCTCTCGGGGTTGAGGGCTTTTTGCGCTGATACGTCCAACTCCCAATACTGGTAAGGCACGGTGGCGTCAGTGAGCCACTTGATCGATTGGCGCAGGTTGTCGACGGCTTCGATCTCGCGCAGGGGGCCCTGGGCCAGCAGATAGCGCATATCGCGCCGCGCTTGGACAGCAAAACTGCCGCGCTGATAATAGCTGCACCGACAATCGAGCAGCAAAGCGCCGTGGAAGCGGTCGGGATACCGCTGGGCGATGGCCCAGGCCAGGTCGGCCCCCAGCCCTTGCCCCACTAGCAGGATCTCATGCATCGCCGCCCCATGCTGTCGCTTCCACTGGCCGAGATCTTCGAAAAGGCGGTTTTCGTAGCGATAAATGGCCGCCGACCATCCTTCCCAGCTTTTATCTGCGGCTTCGAGCTGGCCAGGGAGCAACAAAACCACCGGAGCCGGCTGACCAGAATCGGGCACCATGGGATTTTTTCCACTCTGTGCTTGGTTAGTCAGTATGGTTTGGTACCATTGGCGGGCGTTGTGCGTCTGAGAGGGAAACACGACTACCAACGGGTGAGCCTGCCCTGCTCGATAGTCAGGAGGAAGGTGTACGGCGCTGGCTTGGAGCAAGGCCTGAGTAAACCCTGCCGACACCGACAACGGTGCAGGTTGGGGCATGCCAGGGGTAGGCACGGGTGGCTCTGGCGCCCCTCGGTGCGCGCCCTGATCCAGGCGAGCCAGGGCGGGCTGCCCTGCCGTGAAAGATGCGCCTGCC
This sequence comes from uncultured Bacteroidia bacterium, assembly GCA_964449365.1. Taxonomy (GTDB): domain Bacteria; phylum Bacteroidota; class Bacteroidia; order J057; family J057; genus CAYVAP01. The sequence continues at coordinate 781 of CAYVAP010000990.1, read as the reverse complement.
AACGAATCGCCCGCCTGGTTGCGAATCACCACTCGCCATAGACCAGGCTGATAGAGTGTCTTGTAGCAATGCGTGCGCCAGCTATCGCTCTGGAGCGGCAGCTCTTCGATGTGTTGGGACCGATCTTGCCAGTACCAACCCACCGAAAGAACCTGACCGGGTCGGGCGTCTTCGACCTGCAGCCAGCAGTAGGCACGTTCTCGCTCCGCGAAGGTACGTTTTACCCCCGTGGGCTGGTTGTCTACCACCCCTTCACAGAGCTCCAGACCCGTGATCTGCTGCGCCAGCAGCCACAGCGGAGCTCCCATGGTCAAGCTCAGAAGAAAAATGCGTCGTCGCATGCCGTTACGTTTCAATCAGTAAATATAGCCAGCCGAGCCGACTTTTTGCGTCTCCGAGCCCCGCGATTTACCCCAAGAGCGCAAACAACACCTGCACGTAGACGATCTTGAGGATCAGCCCCAGAGGAAACATCAGGGCGTAGCCAAAGGTCGGGAGCTGATTGCCAACCCTGGTAAGGGCAAAATCTAGAATCGCCGGTTGATTGGCTACCATACCCGTGAGGATGCTAAAGGGCATTTTGAGCAATTTGTAGCCCACGATCAGGATGAGAAAGGCGGTACCCAGGCTGACCACACTCCCAGCCAGAAAAATCCAGCCTGCGCCACCGGTTTGGAGGGTTTCTACGAAGGTGTGGCCCGAGCGAATCCCCACGGCTGCGAGCAAAAAGATGAGCCCGATTTGCCGCAGGGTAAGGTTGGCAGAGTAGGGCAAGGTCCAC
>CAYVAP010000989.1:0-1777 GCA_964449365.1 uncultured Bacteroidia bacterium | reverse complement strand
CATCAACAAGGCCAAGGACCCCTCTCCCACTCTTCCGATAATGATCTGATCGAGCGCGGCGCGCACGATCTCGGCTTGGGTTTCGATCAGCTTGATTTCTTTCTCCTGGGCTTCGAGGTCTTTCTGCTTGGCTTGGAGCTCGGCCTTGCGCTTGCCCGCCTCTAGGGCGAGAAGATCCCTCTTACGAATTTCGACCACGAGGCTGTCTTCGACCTTGTCGAGGCTGTCTTGGATAATCTCCAGTTGAGACTCTTTTTCCATCACATCTTCCGAGAGACCTTCGGCCACGCTCTGGGCCTGCTCCCGGTCTTGCTGCTCGCTGATCAGGGTCTCGATGGTTTCGATTTTGCGCTGCGCTTCACGGGCTAGCGAGGTGCGATTGGCCTTTTGGGCTTCCTCGCGCGAATACACGAAGGCTTGCCGGGCTTTTTCGTACTGTTTGAGGCGGCGATAGGCATCCCCCAAGGTGTTGTATGCTTTGGCGGCCATGCCCGGATCTTTGGCGTAGCTGCGCGCGTAGACGGCCGCGTAGCGCATGCTACGCTCCATGTCGGTATTTTGCCCCAACTGCTCATAGCAGATGCCGAGTTGCTGGTAGTACAGCGAAAGGCGGGAGGCGACCTGCCGGGAGCTTCGTTGCTTGTCGTAGGGCTCAAATTCGTCCACCGCTTGTTTGAAGTAGGGGATGGCGGCGCGGTAATTGCCTTCTTCTCGCAAAATGACCCCTAGGGTGTAAAAGGCACGGGCGGAGATCGTGGGGTCGCTCACTTGCCGGGCCAGTTTGTTGGCCTGGCTGCCATAGCCGCGATAGGCGTTGCGGTCGCCGTTGCGATAGGCGACCTGGGCTGCTTCGACTAGCAGGGGCAGTTTTTCCGCCGGATTGGCGCTGCGCCTGATTTCTTTTTCGATCTCACTGAGGCTGCGCGATTGCGCCGAGACAGTAGAGGCACATAACCAACTCAGCGCGAGGAGGAGAACAAATAGGGAGATTCGTTTCATGGGGGCCCGATAATTTGGCGAATAACGAAAGCTAGCAGATGGAATCGGCCAGAAGAGACTGACACACCGCAAAATGCGAAAGAATCTGAACTTAAGGAAACGAGGGGCGAATGGTTTGGGTTATAGAAAAATCTTACTTGAGAAAACAAATTCGATGGGGGGAGGGATCTTAGAGGGTGCTTCAGATCGTGAGAGTAAGTTTCGGCATTTTTTCGCACCTTGCTTATAGCTATGACTGAAATGGAGATCATCAAGACCCTGAGCGAGTCTCAACTGTTTGGGCACTTATCAGGGGCGCATCTCGGCGAGGTAGCCCAGCGTGCCAAGATCCGGCAATTTTTTCCCAATGACGTGATCGTGTGGCAGGGGCAGCCCAGTACGACCCTCTTCATGATCATCAACGGCATCGTAGCGGTGAAAAACATGATGCGGGAAAAAGAGCGCATTCTGGCTTATCTGATGCCGGGCAATATCTTTGGGGAGGTGGGGATTTTGGAAAATCAACCCCGCTCTGCGAGCGTGGAGGCCCTTAGCGAAGTCGACGTGCTGGCCATCAAGCGAGAAGATTTTCTGGCTATCCTGGAAAGGCACAGCAGCGTAGCAGTAGAGCTGGCCCGCATGCTGGGCCACTATCTCGTGCCAGCCAACCGACGCCTGAGCAATGAAGATTCAGAGACCCGCCAGATCGTGATCTTCAACACGGAAGGCCAATGCGGAGGCACGGCCATTGGCACCTTGCTGGCCCAGCAACTGGCTGAGCAGCAAAACCGACCCACCG
>CAYVAP010000988.1:0-1778 GCA_964449365.1 uncultured Bacteroidia bacterium | reverse complement strand
AAGAACTAGGCTTAGAGTTCATCATGGAGTTGCTGGAAGAGTACGGCTTCGAGCGCGAAGACTACGTCTATGAGCCAGGGCAATTTGCCGTGCGGGGCGACATCATCGATGTCTTCAGCTTTGCCCACGACCTGCCCTACCGGGTGCAGCTCGACTTCGATAAGGTCGATAGCATCCGCATCTTCGACCCCGTGTCGCAGATGTCCGAGGAAGAGGTCAAGCGCGTCTCGCTCATCCCCAACATCCAGCGCCAACTGATGCGCGAGGAGAAGGTCTCCTTCCTCGACTACATTTCGCAGAATACCCTGATCCTGACGCGCAACCTCGACTTCGTCAGCGCCGACTTGGCGCGCATGTTCAAGAAAGCCGAAGAGCACTTTGCCGACTTGATCGACAAAAGCGGCGGCGCAGCCAGTAGCCAGGAACCCCAAGACCTGTACTGCTCCGACGAAGCCTTTCGGCAGGAACTGAAATTCTTTCCCGTGGTGGAACTCAACCAGGAGAGCTACTACAAGGTGCAGGCCGAGGTGCTAGAGTGGAAAGGCACGGCTCAGCCTTCGTTCCAAAAAGAATTCAAGCTGCTGGCCGAGCACTTCAAGCAAAATACCAAGCACGAGATCGACAACGTGGTCTGCTCCGACAACCCCAAGCAGATCGTGCGGCTGGAGGAAATCTTCGATGAAATCGACCCGGACGTCAAATTCGATGGGGTGCAGGCCGACCTGCACGAAGGCTTTTGGGACCAGCGTCTCAAGCTGGCCTGCTACACCGATCACCAGATCTTTGACCGTTACCACCGCTACAAGACCCGCGCCAGCAAGGAGCGTTCCCAAGCCCTGACCCTCAAGGAGCTGCGCGAGCTAAGCCCCGGCGACTACGTCACCCACGTGAGCCACGGCATCGGCAAATTTGCCGGGCTGCACACCATTCAGGTGGGCCAGCACACTCAGGAGGCGGTCAAGATCATCTACAAAAACGGCGACGCGATTTACGTCAACGTCAACTCGCTGCACAAGGTCGCCAAATACACCGGCAAGGATGGCACCCTGCCCAAGCTGAGCAAGCTCGGCTCGCCCGCCTGGTCCAACGCCAAGGCCAAGACCAAGGCCCGCGTCAAGGAACTGGCCTTTGACCTGGTCAGCCTCTACGCCAAGCGCAAAGCCGCACCGGGCTTTGGCTTTTCCGCCGATACCTACCTGCACCGCGAGCTGGAGGCCAACTTCATGTACGAGGACACCCCCGATCAGGCTACCACCTCCGATCAGGTAAAAAAAGACATGGAAGAAAGCCACCCCATGGACCGCCTGGTCTGCGGCGACGTAGGCTTTGGCAAGACCGAAATCGCGGTGCGCGCCGCCTTCAAAACCGCCTACGACGGCAAGCAGGTGGCTGTGCTGGTGCCTACCACCATCTTGGCGGTGCAGCACTACAAGACTTTTGCCAGCCGCCTCAAGGGCTTTCCCGTCAAGGTCGATTACATCAACCGCTTTAAGTCCACCGCCGAGGCCAAGGAGACCCTGGAACAGGTGGGCAAGGGTGAAGTGGATATCCTGATTGGCACCCACCGCATCGTCTCCAAGGATGTGAAATTCAAAGATCTGGGCCTGCTCATCATCGACGAAGAGCAGCGCTTTGGCGTGGGGGTCAAAGAAAAGCTCAAGCTGATGCGCGCCAACGTGGACACCCTCACCCTGACCGCCACGCCCATTCCGCGTACCCTGCAATTTTCACTGGCAGGCATCCGCTACCTCTCAGTGATCGGCACCCCGCCGCCCAAC
>CAYVAP010000987.1:0-1781 GCA_964449365.1 uncultured Bacteroidia bacterium | reverse complement strand
CCGCCAGCCCTTCGGCAAACGCCTCCTGACGGGCGCGCTGCAACTCCTCGAGGGTCACCCCCGGCGGTGGGGGCGGTGGGGGCGGTTCCTTGCTTTGTTCCTCGGCGGCGATCTCTTCGGCGCTAGGGTCGATTTTGGTAGCGCCACGTACCCTGCAGGCCCTAGGGGCCGATCGCGTGTTGCCCTCCGAAGGCGGCAACCAATGGCTTAAGCAAATGCGTACTCGCGACAAGGAGCCAGTCCATGCCGCGTTGGTTACCGTACTGATCGCAGCCGTCTTCGTGCTGATCGGGGGCGTAGACTTCGTGGCCGAGATCATCGCCATGTTTTTCATGGTGACCTACGGGGCCATTTGTTTGATTTCGTTTTTAGAGCACTTTTCTGCCAACCCTGCCTATCGCCCTTCCTTTACCAGTCGTTGGTACTTTTCGCTGCCAGGGGCAATCCTTTGCATCTGGCTGATGTTTCAGATGAACCTACCTTACGCCCTGGGATCGCTGATCCTGATGGTGGGGATCTACTTTTGGGTCAGCCGCTACAACGACAAGCAGGGTCAAGAGGGCATGGTGCGCATCTTTCAGGGAGTCATTTTTCAGATCAGCCGACGCCTGCGGGTGATGCTGCAAAAATCGGGAGGCGAAGAAGAGCAAGAAGATGAATACTGGGTACCCTCCATCGTGTGTATCTCGCAGCATAGCTTCGAGCGGCAGGCTCCCTTTGACATGGTGCGCTTCATTTCGCACAAATATGGCTTTGGGCCCTACATCCACCTGATCTGCGACTAATACGCCCGCGCCACCGTGCATGAGTCCAAAGCGATACAGCGCCGCCTCTTGCAACGCACCAAAGTCAGCCTCAGCAACGTCTACGTCGATACCCTGATCAGCCCTTCCTATACCTCGGCGGTGGCACAGGTGCTACAACTGCCCGGGGTATCAGGGCAGAACAACAACATGATGCTCTTCGAGTTTTCGCGCTACTACTTCGAGCAACTCAAAGACATCGTGGACAAAATCGGCCTCATTCAGGCTGGCAACTTCGACCTCTGCATCCTCGAAAGCTCCGAAAAGGGCTTTGGCTACAAGCAGGACATCCACGTGTGGCTCACCTCTGAAGACTTTACCAACGGCAACCTGATGATCCTCTTGGCCTACATCATCTCGGGCCACCCCGAGTGGAAGGGCAGCGAGATCAAAATCTTTGCCGTGTACCCCTACGAGCAGATGAAGGAGCAAAAGGAAAAACTGCTGCGCCTGATCAACACCGGCCGGCTGGCTATTTCTCCTAACAACGTGGAGATGATCTCCCGCAAGGCGGAGCGCAGCATTCGCTCCATCATCAACGCTAGTAGCGCCGACGCCGACCTGATCGTGATGGGCTTTCGGCAGGAGACTCTCAAGAAGAAAGACTATGAAGACATCTTTCGGGGCTTTGACCGATGCGGCAACGTGCTCTTTGTGTGCTCGAGTCGGGAGAAGAAAATTGCGTAGGGAAGCGGTAAGTAACGCTCAAAAAATAAGTTGGCCTTCTTCGCCTGATCTCTCACCTATATGAACGGTCAGGGGTATAAGGGAATAAGGGCCATAGGGGGCTTCGGCATGGGCCAGCCCACCATATTGGCTCACTCAGTAGCCACGCCAAGCGGCTATCTTTACTTTGAACCACGCAACTAATGGCTAGTGCCTTCGGAATGAAGTAATTAACCATTCGAAATTCGCATAAAACGTTGACCAGAAGCACTCACCTATATGAAAGGTCAGGGGTATAAGGGAAATAAGGTA
>CAYVAP010000986.1:0-1782 GCA_964449365.1 uncultured Bacteroidia bacterium | reverse complement strand
AATAAGGTACAAGGGAATAAGGTGGTCAGGTACAGCATGTACCTTCCGTTCATATCGGCTCACTCAGTGGCCGCCCAAGCGGCTAAATTTACCTTGGTCGTGGCTCCAACTGGGAGTTGAGCCTGCTGGGAGCCTTGATAGTCAGCAGCCCCCAGCGAGCCAACTCCCTATCGACGCCACCACCTTTACCTTCAACCTTCAACCTTCAACCGCGAAACGAATGACTAGCTACTATGCCACAAACCTCCCTCCCAAACTTTCCGAGTCTTTCGCTGCTGGGGCTGCCCGAGATCATCGAGGTCGCTTGGCAAGGCTACGACGCGAGCCGCCATATCAAGCGCATCGCCGATATCAGTGCCAAAGTGTCCACCAATCACGTGTACAAGGTGACCTTCACCGACCGCACCTTTGTGATCGCCAAGCTTTCCTACTTCGGTCAGTATGAGCATTTTGTCGAAGACCATACCATCATCAACGTACTGGCCAACAACCTCCCCGCCCCCTACGAACGGGTGTTGGCGCGCTCGCTCATCAAGGGCAATCAGCTCTATACCTATCGACACCAGACCTCAAAGGCAGATGTGTGGGTGGTGTTTTACAATCCGGTGAAAATCGATCGCCGCCTGCCCCGCCGCCTCGACGAGGCGCAGATCGATAGCTTGGGCAAGCACATGGCCGACTTTCACCGAGCCTGCCATCAGGTCGCCAATACCCTCAGTCCTTCATCAAAAACCCTCTTCTCCGACCTGGAGCATCTGCAAGAAATATTGGGTACCGACCTGGGGCAGTACGAGCATCGCGGCCATGTGAATGACGTCCAGGCCCAGTGCGAGCAATTTTACCAAAACTGCGAAGCCCTCGGAGTAGCGAATTTCAAGACCATTCCGGTTTTTGTCGACTGGAACATCGGCAACTTTTCCGTTACTAAGTCCGGGCGTATCTTTTCGCGCTGGGACTATGATTGGTTTCGCATGTGCACCCGCATGATGGATTTCTACTTCCTCAGCCGAGTCGTTTCGGACATTGGCGACCGCACGGTGTTCAGCTACACGGTCGATCAACTGATGGAAGATCGCTTCATCCGTTTTCTGCGAGCCTACCACGCGGAGTTTCCCCTCAGCGAGAATGAAGTTCGCTTTCTCAAAGAAGCCTACCGCTTTTTTATCCTCAACTACGTGATCAAAGACGGGCGCTACTTCTTTCACGAAGTATATGCCACCAAGCTGCAAATGGAGGCCCATCAGCATTACTTACTGAGTCTCGAAGCGCGCTTCGACGTGGATAAGCTGCTCGGGGCATTGTTTGGGTGAGCCCTTGCGGTTCAGGGCAGCAGAAAACGAGCATGAAGCCAGCGGCCAGCCTGATGCAGCCGCGCCTGATACAGCCCAGGAGACCAGGACGCCGTATTGATCGACAGTGAGAGGGTAGGGCTCGAAGGGTGAATGGGCTTAGCCCATACCTGGCGCCCCTGTGCGTCCAAGACTTCGAGCGAGATGAGCCCTGGCTGAGCATGAGCATAGGTCAGGATAACTGCCTGCTGATCAGTGAGGACGTACGCTCGGAGGCGATGAGACCTGGGAGGAGTAGGCACGATCGCCGCCTGATGAAGCAGCCGACGGCTACCGTCGAGATCGGTTTGCCAAAGTCGATAGGTCAGGGGCTGATGGGTCGGCCAATCTCGGTCGATCACCTCATAAGCATGGCGCCACTCCGAGTAGCCCTGAGCGGCCACCTGCGCAATCGACCGGAAGCCGCTCTGGCCTGCGGCTCGCTCCCCGGTAA
>CAYVAP010000985.1:0-1785 GCA_964449365.1 uncultured Bacteroidia bacterium | reverse complement strand
CTTCGATCACCCCGATCACCTGCTTCGATCACCTTGATCACCTGCTTCGATCACCCCGATCACCCTTTTTCAGATCACCCCTTCTACCCACCCCGCGAAGCGTACTGCTCATTGTTCATTGTTCATTGTTCATTGTCCACTGACCACTGATTCCCATGAAATTCATCTCCTTCCTTGGGGCCATCCCCTACGGCGAAACCCGCTACTATTTCGACACCCCTGACCGCTCGCTGCCGGCCACCCACTACGTGCAGGAGGCCATCGTGCGGGCGGGGCTGCCGCCCTGGCAGCCCGAGGACCGCAGCTACATCTTCACCACGCCCGAGGCGCGGCAGGCCAACTACCACCAACGGGTGCAGCGCGGTGGCCCGCCCTTGCCCGGCGAGGGGCTGGAGCATCACCTGCGCACCTTGCGTGAGATGGGCAAGCTCGGCCACTTCGAGGCCATCGACATCCCCAACGGCTACACCGAGGCCGAGATCTGGAAGGTGTTTGACCAGATCTTTCAGCGCCTGGAGCCAGGCGACGAAGTCTACTTCGACATCACCTACGGCTTTCGCTCCCTGCCCATGCTGGGCATGGTGCTGCTCAACTACGCCAAGGCCCTGCGCGAGATCGAGGTGCGGGCCATTTACTATGGCAACTACGAGGCGGGGCGCGCCCAGCGCCAGCAGGAGATCCAGCAGGCCCAGGCCGAAGGCGCAGACGAGGCGGCGCTACAAGCCCTGCGCGAGCGCCCCATCGTGGCCCCCATCCTCAACCTCACCGCCTTTTCGCAGCTACAAGACTGGACCTACGGGGCCCAGTCTTTTTTGTATGCCGGCAACGCCGAGCCCCTGGCCCGCCTGGTCAAGCCCACCCGCCCCGACATCGGGCAGCAACTGCTGGCCTTTACCCAGGCCATCCACACCTGCCGGGGGCTGAGCCTCACCCAAGACCTCGACATCGAGACCATCAAGCAGATCGTGGCCATCGAGGAGCCGGGCCCCCTCGCCCCGCTGCTGCGGCCCTTGCTCGACCAGGTCAAAAAGCGCCTCGATCCCTTCCAGAAAAACTCCATCCTCAATGGCCTGCTGGCCGTCGATTGGTGCATCCGCCACGACCTGATCCAGCAGGGCTACACCCTCTTGCAGGAGTCCTTTATTAGCCTGCTGGTGAGCATGGCCGGGGGCGACCCCAGCGTGTATCCCCAGCGCCATTGGGCCAACGCCGCCCTCAACGGCTACCAGGGCCTCAACAGCAGTCCCTATCCCCACCGTCCTGAGGAGGAGCAACTGTTCGAAGCCATGATCGAGCTGGCCCGGGCACGCCGCCCCCTGATCCAGGCCTACCAGCGCATGACCGGCAAGGAGGGGCTGCGCAACGACATCAACCACGGCGGCTCCACCCGCCCCTACGCCAGCCCCGACCACCTGCGGCAGGAGCTGAGCGACATCTACCAGACCCTGATGCAGCAGCTCGCGGCGTAGCCAAAGCTCCGCAGCCACCCGCGTGCGGTCCCCTGGATTCCTCGCGGAGCGCGCCAGGACGCGGAGAAATGCCTGTGGCGTAAACCTTTGATCATCAACCCTTTCCCTAAAAATTGCCAAAATCCTCAGCAGAGAAGTCACACCCCGTTAGCAATCACTGATTATCAGCCACTTACGAAATTTTCGTACGAATATCGTAGTATCAGTTTTTCGATTTTGGCCGCTTTGGCCCACGCGGCGCGGAGAAAAGAGAACCTAGCACTTTCATCATGTGTTGAAACCGCTGGTAATCAGCGCCTCCAGATTTGACCATTGA
>CAYVAP010000984.1:0-1789 GCA_964449365.1 uncultured Bacteroidia bacterium | reverse complement strand
CGGGTAGTGGTGATCAGTCCTTCCGGGCATCCTCAAAACCTCTATTTCGCCTATCGCAAAGGGTGGTTGCTCAATCCTTCTGTCCTGAAGGAACCTGCGCGGCTGCGTAAATTGCACACCCAAGGGGCCCAACTGTTACTCATCGATCGACACGAAGTTTATACCGACGAACTGACCCTGCCCTTTGCTCAGGTTCACCGCGGACCACACTACGAAATTTATGACTTGGCTACTGATAGGTGATGGGCGCGAAAAATTTCAAAGCTGCTAGTCATTAGTTTCGTGGTTCAACGTTCAAGGTTGAAAGTCGCCCAGGCTGCGCAGAGCCAATTAGGGCTATTTGCCTAGAGTGAACGGCACACCTCACCTATATGAACGGTCAGGGGTATAAGGGAATAGGGGAATAAGGTAGTCAGGCACAGCGTTTACCTACCGGGTCGTGGCTCCAACTGGGAGTTGAGCCTGCTGGAAGCCTTGATAGTCAGCAGCCCCCAGCGAGCCAACTCCCTATCGACGCCACCACTACCTACCGTTCATATTGGCTCACTCAGTGGCCGCCCCAAGTGGCTACATTTGCTTTCAATTACGAATTACGAATTTCGAATGCGAAGCACTAAGGGTATAAGGTGGTCATCAGGTGCAGCACTTACCTTTCGTTCCTCTTGGCTCACTCAGTGGCCACGCCCAAGCGGCTATCTTTACTTTCAACCTTGAACTGAAAACGCTGAACTATCCATCAGTCCCCCCTGACATACACCCGCCTGAGTCTCGGGCTCAGCCGCACCAGAATTTCGTAAGGGATGGTATCGGCGGCGGCGGCAAGGTCGCGTACGGAAATCTTACGCTCCCCTTGTGCGCCAATCAGCACCACTTCGTCGCCGGCCTGTGCCTCAGGGATGTCGGTTACGTCGAGCATGAGCATGTCCATGCAGACGCGGCCAAAGGTGGGAGCCCATTGCCCCCGTACCAGAAAGTGGATCTTGCCCAGTCCCAAGGCTCGCGGAATGCCGTCGGCATAGCCAATGGGCACCGTAGCGACGCGCGAAGGTCGCTGCGCTACCTGCGCCCGCCCATAGCCTACACTTTCTCCTGCTGCATGAGCCTGCACCTGGCTGATCACGCTGTGCAGGCTGCCGATTTCCTTCAGTTCGCCTGGTGCCTGCTCGGCAGCTAGTCCTGGGACAGGGTCGATGCCATAGAGACCAATGCCCAGCCGCACCATGTCCATCACGTAGGCGGGAAAACGCAGCAGCCCCGCCGTGTTGACGACGTGGCGAAAGGCCTGCAAGCCCAGGCGTTGTTGTAGGGTCTGGTACATGCCCAAAAAGCGTTGCCCCTGCTGGTGAGTAAAATCGTCCTCCTCGGGCATGTCTGCCGCTGCCAGATGCGACATCACCGAAATGACCTGTGCGTCAGGATACTGGCTCAGCAGTTGGATCAGGGCAGGCATGTCCCCTTCGCTGAAGCCCAGCCGACCCATGCCCGTCTCGATTTTGAGATGCAAGCGATAGCTCGGCAAGCCCGCCAGGCGTGCTGCCCGCAGGTAGCGTCGCAAAAAATCCAGGTTGCTCACCTCGGGCTCCACCTCGAAGCGTAGCAGCGCCTCGATGCTCGACCGATCAGGGTTCATCACCATGATGGGTAGGCTGATGCCTGCTTCGCGCAGCTCGATGCCCTCCGAGGCGTAGGCCACCGCCAGGTAAGTGGCTCCTTCCTTGGCCAGTTCCTGGGCAATTTCCCAGGTGCCAGAGCCATACGTGGCCGCCTTGACCATACACATGGTTTTGGT
>CAYVAP010000983.1:0-1791 GCA_964449365.1 uncultured Bacteroidia bacterium | reverse complement strand
TACCGATGACTGGTCATGTGGGCGGAGCCGTGGTTACGCTGCGACCGGTAGCCTATTTCATCTGGTCTGGGTGGTAAGCCGTAGTCGCAGCGCAGCGGCCCCGCTGGTAGCCAACTCCGCACCTCAAACTCGTTCCGTTAGCGTCGAATCAACGAAAAGGCCACCTGATAGCCATTTTGCTGATCATCGATCAGGATGCGGTAAAGGCCGTCGCTAAGGTCGCCAAGGCGTAGAGAGAGCTGTCCATTGGAGTGTGCGGAGAGGCGCAGGCGCTTGAGCTCGTTGCCCTGCATGTCCACGATGCGCAGGGTGTGTAGGTTGCCTGGGGTGAGTCCCGCGACGTGTACGACCTCACTAGCGGGATTGGGATAGAGCTTGATGGCTGCGCTGCAGAAGGCTTCAACCTTCACCTCGCGCAGATCCGAGTAGTGTACTTCACCGTCGAAGTCCGTCTGACGCAGGCGATAGTAGACTGTGCGCTGAGGGGCTCGCGTGTCGGTAAAGAGATACTGCCGCAGCCCTTGGCCCTCACCTTGCGATGCCACCTCGCCGATGGCCGCAAAGGTCTCGCGGTCGAGGCTGCGCTCTACGGTGAAGCCTGCGTTTTGCTGCTCCGAGGCCGTCTGCCAGCTCAGGCGCACCTGATGAGCGGCAATTGCTTCAGCCTGAAAACTGATCCACTCGACCGGGAGAGAGCTGATCCCTGTACTGATCAGCGAGACCACCGCCGAGTGGTCTGACTCGCCAAAAAGCTGAGCATCAGCCGTTACTACGTATTCGTAGCGTACCCCAGGCTGTAATGGATCAGTATCTAGGTAAGCCAGATCCGTGATGCCACTGGCAATCTCGGTGAAGTTACCCGCTCCATGCTCCCGGCGATATACGCGGTAGGTAGTTTGGCCTTCGGCGTAGATGATGTGCTCATTGACATCGAAGGTGCCAAAGGTCCGATCAGCGCGAATCAGCACCGCAGCCGCGACCTCATCCATGTCGCCGTCATGGTCGTCGATGAGCAAATAGCTGTACTGATAGCCGCCCGTACCCGGATACCATTCCACTTGGTCGGGGTGAGTCACGCCCAGGGGAGAGAGGTCGACGTAATCGGCTGCGCCTTGGCTGCCAGCGTTGAAATAGTGAATCTGGTCGAACTTGGCCTTGTCGCCTGTACCACCGATAGGGCCAGGCCAAAAGGGAAAGGGGGTATGGTCGAAGCGATCTAGGCTGAAAATGCTGCCTTGGTTGTCGGGGCCGCTGTTGGCGTTGAAGTACATCACATCCACGCCATAAGAGCTGTAGTAAAGGGTAGCCTCGTTGTCAGTGTCGTCGCGAAACTCTTGCGGATCGCCCACCTGCCAGTTGACTTGATCCTGACCTGTGTTGGGCTGGTAGCTGGTGTAGTCGAAGCTGTTGGCCAGGGTCAAGCCATGCTGCGGGCCATGCCCTTCGACCGGGGCCCAGGTCAGCAGGGGCTGATCATTGCCGTTGAGTTGGATGCTTACGCTTTGAGGCACGGGCGTGACTCCAATCCCTTGAGCATGTAGCGAGAGGAGTATACTCAGCAGCAACAGGGTACTTATCGAGGCGCGAAAGAAAGTCGAAATATACATGCGTTTGGACAATTGGGAGTGGAAGGAGTTGAAATAGCTGAGTAACGCTAGAAAAATGGCTTCTCTGATTCGGTCGGGGCTTTCGTTTCAGATCAAGGAAGGATAGTGAGATGATGAGATCCTGAGATGGTGAGATCCTGAGATGGTGAGATAGTGAGACATTGAGACGTACAATCTCTTAGTC
>CAYVAP010000982.1:0-1793 GCA_964449365.1 uncultured Bacteroidia bacterium | reverse complement strand
GCCGTACCCCACACTGCGGGCAGGAATTGGTCTGCGAATGATGGCGACGATTCTCTGGATCGGCGTATTCGGTGTGGCAAGCGGGACACATCTCATAGCCGGCCATGGTGGTCAGAGACCGATCGTAGGGTAGCTCGGTCATGATCGAGTAGCGCGGCCCGCAGTGCGTGCAGGTGATAAAGGCATAGCCGCTGCGGCGGCCGTCGGGTTTTGCCATCTCGCGCAGGCAGGCCTCGCATACGTCCAGGTCGGGTGTGATGAGCAACTGCGACTTCCCCGCCCGGTTGCTAGGGGCAATCCGAAATGCCTCGAAGCGCTGTGCTTCGATCTCTTCACTTTGATGGTGCAAAACCAAGGCTTCTGCCGGCGCACGATTGATCACCTCCTGGTAAAAGGTAGACCAGGTCTCCGGATTGGTGCTGGCGTAAATGTGAACCCCGTCGGGATCATTGCGCACCAGACCGCTCAGGCCATACTGCTTAGCCAATCGATAGACGAAAGGGCGAAAGCCAACGCCTTGGACACGTCCTTGCAGATGTAGGTGGTAGGTAGGCATAGTTTACAGTGAACAGTGAACAGTGATCAGTGATCAATGATCAGTGAACAGGGATCAAGGAACAGTGAACAATGATCAGTGAATAATGATCAGGAATCAAGGGACAATGAACAGTAGACATATTTTTTCAGTGGTAAATGAGCGGAGTCAATCGTGGTCTAGGAATCGTAATTAGCAGGGAGGAACTCTTTCATTCAAACAATCAGCAAATTTTTCATTTAGCCACTCAATCCATTTTCTTCCTGGATGAAGACATTTTTGGGTTCAGTAAAAAAACGCAGGGCTTCCATGTCGCCTTCTCGGCCCAGGGCCGATTGCTTGACGCTGCCAAAAGGAGTGCGCGGGTCGCGTACCATCCAGCTATTGACCCAAACGATACCTGCCTGCCGCCGCCATCCGATGAGCGCGGCCGAGATGCGAAGTCCGCAGCACTGCGGAGAGGCCATACGGAGTACCGTTGGCCAGGGCTAGAGCTTTGGCTTCATCTGCGAAGGGCATGATGGTAGCGATAGGACCAAAAATCTCTTCCGCATGTACCTCTCCGGCGGAGGGGTTGATCGAGTCGAGGTAATGTACCCGATCAGGCGGAATCAGTTCGCCATTGACATAGTTGGTGAGCGTGATCATCAGATCTCGAAGCTACGAAATTCACCAATATCCCAAACGTCAATTGTTGAGAAAAGGCACCATCATCACGAAGGGAGGAATCTGGATGCGCAGGGGGGCACCGTCGATTTTTCGCTCCATCAGATAATAGCCCGACATCTTTCCGATGGGGGTCTGAAAATGCGAGCCACTGACATAGCGGTGTTTTTGGCCGGGTTGAATGAGCGGCTGCTTACCGATTACGCCTTCGCCATCTACCTCCCGATGCTCACCGACGCCATCGACAATGTGCCACTCACGGCGGAGCAGTTGCACCTCATACGCCGATTCGTTAATGATCTCGACTTGATAAGCAAACACGTAGTAGCGGTGCTTGGGTGAAGATTCATCCTTGACGTACACAGAGCGGACGTTGACCCGAATGCCTTCAGTAACTTTAGAGGAGAGTTGAGAAGCCATAATGGTAAAGGAAAAAGTGGAAGTCGAGCGGCTGACCAGGCAAAAAGGTGGATGGTTGTCTGCTCTGATACCCGAACAGTCTTTCTATTTTCTTGAAAATACAGAAAACTCTGTAAAAAAGGAAACGCGGCAAGCTGTCTATCAATACTTATCCCTTTTACGCTTGGCTGCG
>CAYVAP010000981.1:0-1796 GCA_964449365.1 uncultured Bacteroidia bacterium | reverse complement strand
TCTGGCACCTCAAATGTATCTGGTAGCGCCTCGTCGGACAGCGAGGACGCAATAAGAGCGATCAGCCGCAGCCGCTCAGCGGGGCTTAGGGCAAGGATTTGTCGTTGGAGTTGTTCCATAAAAATCACCTGAAAGAAGCGATAAAGTTATCTTCAAACATCGGAATCTATCTCTCTGCTCAATAAATCGGTTACTGAGGCCGCCAATATCGGCATGCGATAGGTTACGTAGTTCCACAAGTTGGCTGGGCGACCTGCGTCGTATTGATGCACCAAAGTATTGCGGCGATTGATGGCTTGGTCTTGCTCATCGAAGTTTACGCCCAATTTACGCAACTGATAGCAGGCTTCCCCCACGATGGCAAGCTCGCGCTCCACTGCACGGATGGTTTTCAAATCCTGTATGAAATCCTCTTGCGCTTCAAAGCCTTTCATATGGATCTGCTCGATGTCTGCGATGGCCTGCCGAACATCAGCCAAATACTTTTTCTGGGGCTTGTTCATAGAGCAAGGCTTTGGTTTCATCCACTTCTGCTTTGAAGTAGGGATTGCGCAGCCCAGGGTACCAAACCAGATCGACTGGATGCCCTAGAGAGGCTTTGGCCTCAGCTTCGAAGGCAAGAAAGTGGTCGATGGAGTCTTTGCCAGGTAAGTTGGCATGGTCCAACTCGTACAACAGGTCTACATCGGAGCTGGGCTGAAAGTCCTCCCGCAGCACCGAGCCAAAGGCCCACAGTCGCCCCACGTGATGGCGGCGGCAAAGGGTGCGCAGGCGTGGTAGGTGATGGTGGAGGGGATTCATTTTCTCGACGGTCAGGTTTATCGTTGAAGCTGTTGCATACGTGAAGATACGAAAATCCCTCTCAACCGGTGCCCCAAGAGCAGCCTCAACCACGCATCGAACCCCGGACTTGAGCCGGGGACGAATCACCCCAGCGCCTCCCACAGCCCTTCCACCGGGTGCTTGGCTTTCTTCCCGGTACCATCCGCGATCTGATGGCGGCAGCTCGTGCCGGGCGCGGCGATGATGGCTTTGCCTCAGGTTTGCTGCTCTCCTGCTAAGGTCAAGACTTCGTCGTACAAGCGCTGGTGAATGAAGAAACGAGCCCGTTGTTGTAGGGCATCCATCAGAGGTTTGACGGCTACGATCCGTTGCTGCTGTTTGGCCATAATGAGTATTCCCAAGACGCCAATGACCTTCAGTCCTTTTTGTTGGGCAACAGACCGACCAGTCATCTCGTCAATCAGCAAATAATCGGCCTGTAATTCCTCTGCTAAGGTAATAGCTTCGGCCTCTCCAGCATCTAGTTGGGTAAGCAACTGCTGCACCACACTGAGGTTGGTTGGAGCCTTGGTCTTGAGCCAAGCGAGTTGCTTCAAGTCCTGTTTTTGGACTGGGATGCGAAATAGCTCAGCCTCAACGGCTGGAGGGATGATGACTTCCATAAAAAGCCGCTCCAACAAATCCAATTCTTGAATCTGCCATAAGTTGGTTACCGAAGAAGTATCACTGACGACGATCATTCCATCAAGCCCAGGTTACGCAGGTCAGTATGCAAATCCTCGACGTCGTAGTGCTGCGCAATCCCACGATCAGCCAGAGCAGCCTGGAAGGCCAGATGCGTTAAGCCCGCCAGCGTTTTGGCCTGCCCAAACGACATACGGCGCTGACGGTAGAGCCAGGCAGCCAGTTCGATACGGAGGTCGTCGGCGCTTAGGTTGGCTTGGTTTAAGATGTCGTCAGAAATGATCAACGGCATGAATACAGCTTTTAGCATAAAATACGAAAATCTCCCC
>CAYVAP010000980.1:0-1797 GCA_964449365.1 uncultured Bacteroidia bacterium | reverse complement strand
CATCACAGAAAATCAACACCATTCCTTACTGATCGCCGAAGAGAATGTTTAGAGCATGGCTCAGCTGTATCAACGGTATACCGTAGGCGGTTCCGTTTGGCTGGAAATGCTTTCTGCACTTTTGAGACCAGCAAAACTGCCTGTCGAGCGTCTCCGTGCCTCGGATAGCTCTCGTGGAACGAATTCGGAGTTCGGAGTTATACTGGAAAGTTGCTGACCATTCCGTTTGCGAGGGCTGGTTTCTGCGGCTCTTTTCACCCCCGCAGCCCCCTCGAGGGGGCATTCAGACAGGAAAATGGAATGGTAAGAAAGAATTGAGGAATTGATTGCATGCACCCTTGTGCGCATGAAGGACCTGTTTGATACCAGCCTACTGCTCCTTTGGCTTCGGAACGGGAAAGCCAGACAAGAGATTGCTCGGCAGTATGATTCCTTTGGTTTAGGAAACTATCCCGTAATTTCTGCTGTTTCTAAAGC
This sequence comes from uncultured Bacteroidia bacterium, assembly GCA_964449365.1. Taxonomy (GTDB): domain Bacteria; phylum Bacteroidota; class Bacteroidia; order J057; family J057; genus CAYVAP01. Next base: position 1,320 of record CAYVAP010000980.1, on the reverse strand, counting down.
TGTATTTCTTACCGCCCAAAACATGGGAAACCTGTGGATTGCGACCGCTGCTTCTGTTAGCAATTCTACCTTGCTAACCACCGATCAAGACTTCGATCATCTTGATGGCGTATATCTTTCGCTGGTTTGGTTGCGGCCTGAAGCGTACGGGGGTGAGCGGGGCGTTTTTCAGCGGTCTGCAGTTTCAGGTGCCGAAAGCAGTAGCTTGGGAGACTCCGATCCTGCTGACTGCCCAGACTGATCGCAGGGGGCAACACACCCTACACCGGGCCCCTCTTCAGGCGGAGAAGCCGGAAACCCAGCGCAGACCCCAATCACGAATCACGAATTTCCCATTACGAGTTACGCCCATGCTCTCCCCCGCCGACATCCACCGCAAGGCCCAGCGCCGCTACCCCGACTACCTGCGGGCGGTGGTGAGAGGCAAAGAAGCCGATTTTTTTCCGCTGGATATTCCCGGCAGCAAAGGCAGCACCCGGCAGGCTTTCGACCAGTTGTACCCGGCGCTACAGGCGCTGTTGTCGCAGGCGAAGGAACAGACTGGCCGCGGCTACTCGGTCGAGACTCACACCGTCAACACCCGCCACGCCGGCGCGATGACCATGCCCAGGCGGGTGTACTTCGCAGAGGAGGCGGACTGGCTGGCTTTTTTGGGCAAAAAACAGGAGGTGGCGCAGTTCCGGCAGGCGCTGACGCAGACGCAGCAGCAAGCCCCCGAACTGCTCCCCTGGCTCGAAGCCAAGCCCCAGAAGTTGCTCGACGCCTTGGCCGTCTGGGGCGAGGTGCTCAAAGTGCTAGCCTACTTTCGGGCGCATCCGCGTCCGGGCTGCTACCTGCGCGAGCTGCCCATCGCGGTGCACACCAAGTTCATCGAGCAACACCAACGCCTGATCGACGAGGTGCTGAGCACGGCTCTGCCTGAGGGGCATTTCGCTGCGGACGAATCCCACTTTGCCCGCCGCTATGGGCTGCGCTACGACGAACCCACCCTGCGGCTGCGCGCGCTGGAAGCCAAGGTACTGCCTGATTTGCCCGCCACCCTCAGCGATCTGTCCCTGCCCATTTCCCAGGCCAATCGCCTGACGGTGAGTGCCCAGCGCATCTTCATCGTAGAAAACAAGCAGACCTTTCTGGCCTTTCCCCCAGTAGAAGGCGGCCTGGCCATCTGGGGCAACAAGGCGTACCTGGAGGAAGCCGGGGTGCGGATTCCCACTAGCATTGACGATCCTTGGGACAAAGAGGAGTTCATGGATGCGCTGGAGAAGTTGCAGGCGTTGCCCGAGGTGGAGTACGCCATCGACTTCAAGATGAACTACGGGG
>CAYVAP010000979.1:0-1801 GCA_964449365.1 uncultured Bacteroidia bacterium | reverse complement strand
GGTGATCCGGGAAAAGCTCCATGAGATTCTGAAAGATCATCTCCTCTGGGACCGCGAAGTGAAAAAAGTCCAAGTGACTGAAACCATGGCTGACACTGTGCAGGTGCGTCTGCTCGTCGGGGCCCGCAATGCGCCCCAGGCGTTTGACTTGCGCTGCGACGTGCGAGAGGCCATGATCGAATTTATCCGCACCCAATATCCTGACAGCCTGCCTCGCACTCGGGTCGAGATGCACCCCCTGACCTCGCCCAACGGTGGGGGCAGCTAAGTAACGCTCAAAAAATAAGGTGGCCTTCTTCGCTTGAAGATAGGAGATCGAGAGGTCGAGAGATCGAGAGATTGAGAGGTCGAGAGATTGAGAGATTGAGAGGTCGAGACTAAGAGATTGTACGTCCCCAAGTCTCAAGATCTCAAAACCTCAAAACTTCAAAACCTCACCATCCCTCCTTGATCCGAAACGAAATCTCTAACCGAATCAGGGAAGTTATTTTTCTCGCGTTACTAAAAGCGTGGGGCTTTGAGATGGCCCCTTTCCTATCACTCTTCATCTATTCTCCACTCCTAATCTACTCAGCAGATGCCCATTCTCGGTAAAATTATCAAACATACCATCAATCTTACCAGTGAATTGCTGGAAGAAGATGCCACGCCTGCGCAGCTACAGAGCCAGGCGTTGTACCAATTGATCGACAAAGCCAAGGACACCGCCTTCGGGCGCGATCATGCCTTCGAAAAGCTACTTTCGCAGCCTGATCTGCGCCGCAACTTCTCGCAACAAGTGCCCATCTACGACTATGATCGCATGTACCAGGCTTACTGGCATCGTTTGCTACGGTCGGAAGCCGACGTTTCCTGGCCTGGCAACATCAAATACTTCGCCCTAAGCTCCGGTACTAGTGGGTCGGAGAGCAAGCGCATTCCTATCTCAGAGGAGATGATCGAGTCTATCCGCAAAACGGGTACCCGCCAACTGCTCAGCCTCAAGCACTACGAGGTGCCCGACGAGGTCTTCGAAAGCGAAATCCTGATGCTGGGCAGCAGCATAGACCTGCGACAAGCCGAGTACGGACAGGAGGGGCAGATCAGCGGCATCAGCGCCAGCCGGATTCCTACCTGGCTGGATGGATGGTACTACCGTCCTGGCAAGGAGATCGCTGCCATTCACGACTGGGATGAGCGCATCGATGCCATCATCGAAGAGGCGCCAGATTGGAATATCGCTGCCTTGGCTGGTATTCCGGCTTGGATGCAGCTCATGCTCAAGCGCATCATTGCTCACTACGACCTGGAAAACATCCACCAACTGTGGCCCAACCTCAGCTTTTTCTCCACTGGGGGAGTACCCTTCGAGCCCTATCGGCAGAGCTTCGAAAAACTGCTGGCTCATCCCCTGCACTACCTCGACACCTACCTAGCCTCCGAAGGATTTTTTGCCTACACCGCTCGCCCCGACACCCTGGCCATGCAGTTGGCCCTAGATCAGGGCTGCTACTTCGAATTCATTCCCTTTGGTCCCGATACCGTAGACGGCGACGGCATGCCGCTACCCGATGCACCTGTGGTGCCGATCGAAGAGATACAATTAGAGCAAGACTACGTGTTGCTGGTCTCTACTCCTGCCGGCGCCTGGCGCTACATGGTGGGCGATACCATTCAGTTTACCGACCTGGAGCGCTGCGAAATCATCATCACCGGGCGCACTAGCTCCTTTCTCGACGTGGTGGGCTCGCAGCTTTCGGAGCGCAAACTCAATCAGGCCATATCGAAAATCGAGCAGGAGCTGGACACCAATATCGAGGAA
>CAYVAP010000978.1:0-1803 GCA_964449365.1 uncultured Bacteroidia bacterium | reverse complement strand
CTGGGCCTCAAAAAATCCCCTGGTTTCAGGCTTTTTCAACAAGCCCCTCACCCAAGAAACCCTGGAGGAAATCCTCGATCGGTACTTTGGGCCTCAACTGGATGATCGGTAGCCTCGCAAGCCTCTGCCACGTGTAACCTTTTCTGCCCGAGGAGTTATGTGGGCGTGTCTGCACCCAACGCGGCACCCCTAATCCATTTATCTCATGCGTACCATTGCCCTTTTCTTAGGCTGCTGGCTGAGCTGGTTTCCCCTGCTGGCGCAAGATCGCCTCTCTATCGAGGAGGCTTACGCTCGCCGCATGATCGATATCGCGATGAAAGGCCATGGCGGCTACCAAGGAGAGAAGCTACACGTTTGGTTCAAAAACCTGAGTGGCGATTCGCTATCCCTGCTGGTCCCGCCTGGCTTACAAGTCGCTAGCCGCGATTCCAACCAGCAAGATTTGATCATCACCGCCCCGGCCTATCTGACCCTCGATCCTCGCGAGGTCAAGGCCCTGAATCTCTACACCATGTGTACCCAGTCTTACAACATGTCTCCTCGCCGGGGCGAAGTATTTACCCTGGCTGGCCTGGCCGAGGAACCCCTGCTGGCATTGGTGCAAAAAATCGCCGCAGGCAATTACCAAAACAGCACCGCCCAATCTGCCGTTTGGGCCACCGCCAACCGACGGGGGCACCGGGATGTCTTTGGCGAAGATCCCGCCATGGTGCGCGACCTGGCCGAGAGCGTCAGCCGGGCCAATGACGTCCCCCTCAGCGAATTTGACCTGAGGCCACGCCGCCATCAGATCACCAGTATAGGCACCAGCTTCGAGATTCTGACTGACCAATACCTCCGCGACGCCAGCCTGAAGATCTATCGCCCCGATGGAGAGCTGCATCAGACATATTTTGCGGATAAAACCGTGGCGCGCGGCTATCACCAGTGGAAATTGGGGGTCAATCACACCCTGGGCGACAGTGCCGAGCTGCGCCTGGTGCTAGCCGAAGGGGAAGCGGTGATCGCCGAGCGTATCGTGCGCCTAGGCGATACCGTGCTGCCCTTGCACCGCTATCATAGCGAGGTAATGCTGGGCTATGAGTTGCCCGCTGCCACCCGTGCCGATCTGGGGGTGTACGACGAAGCCGGCGATTTATACTTTTTGCTGCGAGAAGGTCAGCCTGTGCAGCCAGGTTTTCATCGCAGCCGGGTCATCGTGGGGGTTGACTTGCCTCGTGATCGGGCTTACTTCGTACAGGTGCGGGCCAATGGGCAGGTGCTAGGTAGCCAAGCGCTGGACCCTGAGGCCGCCGCACCTCAGCGCCACGCCAAACGGCGGGTATCAGGCAGTGCGCGGCTTGAGGTAGCCGAGCCCGTGATCGATGGCCGCCTGGCCCTTTACGATGCAGCGGGGCAGCTCAAACGGGTGTACTACGAGATTCCGCGCCTCAACCCCGGGCCGCGACGCTTTGCCTACGAGTTTGAGCACGTGGCAGGGCCCGGGGCGGTGTTTTACCTTCGTCTGACCGACTCAGAAGGCCGGGTGCTGGCGCAAGAGGTGATCCGAGACGAATAAAAATCCCTATCTTCGAGGCATGGGAGCCTTTTATCAGAGCCTTTTTTTTCGGCCTCGTTTTTTTCTGCTGTGGGCGGTGGTGGTCGCGATGTTCATGCTGGCCTTCTTACAGCCAGTGCTGATGCCCGTAGGGCAAGTGGCCTTCCTGCTACTCTTGGTGATCTCGGTCCTCGATCTGGTGCTGCTGTATCGGGGGCAGGCCGGATGGATTCTCGACCGCCTACTTCAAGGGGCTCCTGGAC
>CAYVAP010000977.1:0-1805 GCA_964449365.1 uncultured Bacteroidia bacterium | reverse complement strand
CCGTTGGGGCATCGACGAAGATTTTTTTGTGCACCAACCCTACATCGACGCTGAGCTACGCCAGCAAATGGGCATAAAGCCCGAGCAGCGGGTGCTGCTCAGTCCTCGGGGGCTCAAGCCCATCTATCAGGGCGATCTGATTTTGGCCGCCTTCGAGCAATTGCTAGCCCAAGCAAACCACAGCCTCAAGCTCATCGCCCTGGGCACCTACGAGGTCCCCTTGGACCTGGATCAAAAGGCCCAGCAGATGGCCGCGCAGCATCCCAATTTTCACTATCAGCGCGAGCGCCTCCCCCGATCAAAGGTCGCGCAGTTGTGGCGACTCACCGATGCCTTTGTCAATCTGCCGATATACGATGGCTTTTCCAATGCGCTTTGCGAAGGGCGCTACGTAGGTGCCGTGCCGATTTTGCATGATATTCCTGCCCACCGCGAAGTAGCCCAGGCCGACCGGCACGCGGTGTACGTCGATCCCCTCACGCCGGAAACCCTCGCACATACCATCGATCGATTGATGGCTGACTTCCCCCAGCGCCACGCTGCGATGGCCAGCGCCAACCGAGACTGGATCATGACTTATGCCCACCTGCGGCGCAACATGCAGGCCTTTTTGGACCAATGCGAAAAGTTGCTGGCGGGAGATCATTAGTAACGTGAGAAGAATAACTTCCCGAATTCGGTTAGAGATTCTGTTTCAGATCAAGGAGGGATAGTGAGATAGTGAGATAGTGAGATGGTGAGACTTTGGGACGTGCAATCTCTTAGTCTCGACCTCACCTATATGAACGGTCAGGGGTGTAAGGGAGTAAGGGAGTCAGGTACAGCGTTTACCTTCCGTTCATATTGGCTCACTCAGTGGCCGCCCAAGCGGCTAAATTTACTTTCAACCTCGCACTTTGAACTGTGAAACTGATGGCTAGGCTGGATCTGAGTACCATTGTGAATTGCGAAGTCAAAATTTCGAATTAATTTCCCCCGTGAAACTGCTCATCCTCTATTCCGAAATCGCGGGTTATACTCTGGCCTGTCTAGACCAACTGCTGAGCCAGGCCGACCTGCAGATTCGCCTCATTCGCTGGCCCGTGAATGCGGAAGCGCCTTTTCATTTCGAATTTGGCGATCGCATCGAGGTGATCGACCGTAGCACCCTCGATCAGGCGACCCTGGACCAACAGGTGAAGGATTACGCTCCCGATGCCATTTTTACCTCCGGCTGGATCGACAAGGGCTACGTCAAGGCCCTGCGCCACAAGCCTGCTCACTGCCCCGTGATCTGTGGGCTGGACAATCAGTGGAAAGGCGACCTGCGGCAGCGGCTGGCTAGCTGGCTGAGTCCCTGGCTGGTGCGCCGCTACTTCGACTTTATCTGGGGGGCTGGCCCCCGGCAGCGGGCCTTTGCCCGGCAGCTCGGCTACGACGATGCCCACATCCGCGAGGGTTATTATAGCGCCGACGTGGCCCGCTTCAACCACGCCTACGAGCAGTTTCACCACCAGCCGATGGAAGGACCACGCCGCCTGCTCTACGTGGGGCGTATCATGGCCCACAAGGGCATCGGGGAGTTGGCGGAGGCGTTTTTGCAGACCGACCCGGCCTGCCGATGGGAGCTGTGTCTGGTGGGCAAAGCCGATGGTAGCGTGCGCCTGCCCGAGGATGCGCGCCTGGTCGTGCAGCCTTTCGTGCAGCCCGAAGCGCTGCCTGCCATTTATGGTCAGGCCCAGGCTTTTGTCCTGCCCAGTCGGGATGAGACTTGGGGCGTGGCCCTGCACGAGGCAGCAGCAGCGGGTTTGCCGCTGTTGGCTTCG
>CAYVAP010000976.1:0-1809 GCA_964449365.1 uncultured Bacteroidia bacterium | reverse complement strand
CGCCGCCATCGCCATGCGCGACTACGAGGCGTTTGGTAGCTTTTGCAAAGCCAACGCCGACAACGAAACCAACTTCTGCCAGATCTACCACGCCTATTGGACCGAAGCGCCTGATCGCCTCATCTTTCATGTCAAAGCCAACCGCTTCTTGCGGGGCATGGTGCGCGCCATGGTGGGTACCATGCTGCTGGTAGGGCGGCACAAGCTCGACTTGATGGGCTTCCGGCGGGTGATCGAAGCCCAGGACCGCCGCGCGGCGGGCCCCGCCGCCCCGCCTCAAGGGCTCAGCCTCGACGCCGTGAGTTATCCGCCTGATAGACTGCGTCGACTCGCCTAGAGGAAGAGAAATAGGGGGATAACAAGCTGTGCGGAATGGTTAAAAAAAGTGGGGCCGGTTTTGGGGCTCCTTCTTTCTCAAAAAATCGAGTCGAGAAGGGTGTTGCCCTCACCTATATGAACGGTCAGGGGGTATAAAGGAATAAGGGTATAAGGTGGTCAGGCACAGCATGTACCTACCGTTCCTCTTGGCTCACTCAGTGGCCGCCCCAGCGGCCAGCTTTACTTTCAACCTTGAACTTTCAACCGCGAAACGAATGATTAGGTATAGGCCGATTAGCGCCCCAGATATTGGCCCCCCAAGCTAGCCCTGCACCTCGACCAGGAGGTGTTCCATGTAGTCGACGATGCCGAGAAGTTGCTCATCGTTCATGGCTCTGAGGGCGCGGCGGCCCACCAACTCCAGGCCTTTGCGAGCGCCTTGCACCCCCATCTGTACCGCCTGGATCTGAAACTTTCCGACCTTGGCGTGGTGCAGCGAGTCGAGAAAGAGGTATTTCAGCCCCTCTTCGGTCATCTGGATGATGACCGCCGTGATCTCATCGACATGATCATGGGCATGATCTGACGCCCGCACCTGGGCCATCATCTGGTAGGTGCGCTCTTTGGTGGCTTCGCTGAGGGGAAAGGCAACGTGAAAAACGGATTGGGACATGTAAGGTGATTCGGTAAGATGAAATCGCGCGACGAGGGTTGCCCACTTAGAGGCTGTTTGGGATTTGCTTGCCAAAAGCAGGATTTTGGGGTTCTGACAAAGAATTTTTTCGAAGAATAGCGAGCTATTCTGAGGAAAAATGATGCGGTCAGACTCATGCCTGGGTGCCTTGATCCCAGGTAGGCGTGGCAAGACCATTTTGGCGGATGAAAGAAAATGTCCAAACAGCCGCTTAGCCTACCCAATCTGCATCGATTTGGGGTAAACCTCCAACTCTTCCCAGCCGCACTTTTCTGTCTCTATGATGGCATCGACATGGGCATCGGCGATGGTTTGGCGCACTCGATCAGTCATGAGCAGCTTGGCCTCTTCTTCGTGGGTGTAAAAGCCATTCTCGGTGAGCACCGCAGGCATGGAGGTATTGGCCAGCACGTAAAAAATCTTGCTATTGCCGGGGGTATGAGACTTGAGGCCGCGATCTGCCCAATCAGGCAAGCGTTTGAGCAAAGCCCGCTGAAACGCTGAGGCCAGGTGCCGCCCCGAGTCGCTGTTGGGATAGTGCCATACCTCGATGCCCTGCGCGCGATTGTTCCAATCAGAAAGGCCAATGGCATTGCTATGCACCGACACAAAAATCTTGGGCAGGCCCAAGGGAGATTCTTTTTGATTGGCCCGCTGTACCCTCTCTCGCAAAAACGACCCGACGTTGTCTTCGGGCACCACCACGTAGTACTGTACCCCTATTTTGTCGAGGCGCTTGGCCATGCGCTGCACCACATCGCGGTTGAACTCCCACTCTTCGAAGCGCGTCCCATCTT
>CAYVAP010000975.1:0-1813 GCA_964449365.1 uncultured Bacteroidia bacterium | reverse complement strand
GATGGGGCGAGAGATCAAGCGAAGAAGGCCAACTTATTTTTTGAGCGTTACTAAGATGTATCCTCAACAGATTGGTTATGACCAGCTCGATGAAGAAGGCAGCGCTGCTTGCCTCGATGATGATTGGTTGCTTGCTTCCCGTTTTGGCCCAGCCCAGTGGCCCGGCGCTGTACGTGGATCTTTGTCGTTTTGCTGATACGCGCAGCGGCGATCCCTTTGTGCAGATCTATCTTGCGGTGGCAGGGCAGTCGCTGCATTTTCGTGAAGTAGGCGATCAGCGCTTTCAGGCGCGGGTCAATATTTCGCTGCTCTTGCAGCAGGTGGATGGCGAGGACACCCTCAACGTCGACAGCGACAGCTACATCCTGGAGTTGCCTGATGATCGCCTGCTGCCCGATACCACCCTGGAAAGCCGCAGTCAGGCCAATTTGCTCAACATTCACCAACTGCGACTCGAGCCTGGCACCTACCTGTTGCAGGCGCAGGCGGTCGACAGCAACGCGTCGACTCCGGCCACCACCCTGGCGGTGAGCGAGTTTAACATGGAGTCTCTGCCCGACCATTCTCTTACTTTCAGCGATATCAAGTGGGTCGCGGGGCGCATGCCCGGGCGCAGCGATCGCCGCGTGGTAGGGCGCGACGACCTCATTCCGGTGGTGACCAATAGCACTTTTTTCAATGAAGACACCCTGCAACTGTATCAGGAGATCTATCACACTGATGCCGTCTTTGGGGAAGCGGGTAGATTTTGGATTCGCTGCGTGTTGTACCAAAACGACCATCGCCTCTACGCCTACGAAACTCGACCTCAAGGACGAGAAGTTCGCTCTACCCCCATCAATGCCTACAAGGAGGCCATCTACATTGGCAACCTTAGCTCCAATACCTACCATTTGCAGGTCGAGTTGCTCAATGACCGCAACGTGCCCGTGCGCATTTACCGCAAGCGGTTTTTTGTGTACAACTCGCGCCGCGACGCCGCATTCGAGCAGAGTGTGGCCCTGAGCAATCCCGAGACGGATATGTTCAATCAATACACCGAAGAGGAGCTCGACTACCACATTCAGACCCTGATGTACGACGCCACCGATCAGGAGCAAAATTTTGTGCGCGCCCTAGAGACCTATCGGCAGAAGAAAAACTTCCTCTTCAGCTACCTCGACAAGCGCAAGGACACCCAGGAAGGCAAAACCGTTCAGGCCATGTGGAACGGCCACCTGTGGAACCTGGCTTACGTCAATCAGCACTTCGAAGGCTCTGGGCTGGAAGGCTGGCGGACCGACCGCGGCAGGGTATGGCTCACCTATGGCCCCCCCAACGATATCGAGCGATACCCCCACGAGTCCAACCTATTGCCCTATGAGGTCTGGCGCTACAATCGCATCGCTTCGCAAAACAACGTGGTCTTCATCTTCTTTGATCCTGATCTGGCCACCAACCACTACCCCTTGCTGCACTCTACCAAGTACGGCGAAGTCAACAACCCTCGCTGGCGCGATCAGATCTACTCCAATACCCAAGGCGATACGCCCTCGACCCTTGACTACGAGGACGCCCAGCGCTCGACCCTACCGGATACCAAGCTCATCATCAACGATTGAGACGAGCGCCCTATGCTTGCCCCAAAGCGACACGGACCGTTCCCGCGCGAGAACAGTCCGTGTTACTTATGCGATCTTCTTTCTTTTGCGGCATGCCACTAGTCTCGCGGTTGAGAGTGGAAAGTTGAGGGTGGAAGGTGGAAGGTTGAAAGTAAAGATAGCCGCTTGGCGCGGCCACTGAGTGAGCCAAGAGGAACGGAAGGTAAACGCTG
>CAYVAP010000974.1:0-1818 GCA_964449365.1 uncultured Bacteroidia bacterium | reverse complement strand
CCATCTCGTTAGAGATGTACTTACCGCGCGGCTTTACCTTGAGGGGTATTAAGACGCTTGCGCCTGACCAATCCCATTGGTAGAGAGCCCTGCTTGCCGCGCGGCTTTACCTTGAGGGGTATTAAGACAAATTTGCGCCATCGACTCGATCGGGCCCAGAAGCCCGCTTGCCGCGCGGCTTTACCTTGAGGGGTATTAAGACACTCCTGGGTCGCGGAGGACCTGCTGCTGCAGGCCGCCTCTTGCCGCGCGGCTTTGCCTTGAGGGGTTGGGATTATTCGGAATTTGTAATTCGTGATTCGGAATGGGGAGGTAGGGGCGGTTTGTGAACCGCCCCTCTGCCTGATGGATGGCTTTCTCGCGGCACGGAGTGCCACGGTACACAACGCTGCGTTTAGGGAGAGACGCAGGGGGGGGCATAGGCTTGGAAGCGTTGTCGCAGCCGATGAATCGAGCGACGCATGTGGGTTTCTACCGTTTTCACGGAGAGGCCGAGCAATTCTGCAATTTCTGAATACTTGAGTCCCTCTTCTCGACTTAGCCGAAAAATGGTCTGCCCCTTGGGCGGTAGTTCATTGATGGCTTCTTGCAGCTCTTGGCACAGCTCTCGTCGCTCCAGCTCTTCGGCGGGAGAAGCCTCGGCGGCCTTCAGGGCATAGCAATCTTCCAGCGAGGCGTAAGCCAGTTGACGTTGGCGCAGCAGGTCAATGCAATGGTTGCGGGTGGCTTTGATCAGGTAGGCTTTGAGGTTGGTCTCGGGCGAGAGGCGTCGGCTGTTGCGCCAAATTTTCATGAAGACATCTACTGTCGCTTCTTCGGCGAGGGAGGGGCATTTGAGCAGGTAGGTTGCCTGCCGGTACACGGCATAGTAGTAGCGATCATAGAGCAGGCGAAAGGCCCGCTCGCTATGCGGGCTGTCCGAACAATGATGGATCAGCTCGCGGTCGCTCGTGCTTTGGACTGGCCAAGCGCTGGAAGAACAAGGCTGCTTTTCTCTCGGGTAAGTCTGCATGGCTTGGGGATCATTTAGTTGGCGCAATCGGTTGCATAGGGGGGCAAAGCAAGCCTTACCCTTTTCTCATAGAAGAAGATCGAATAACCAGCTTAGGCTCCAGGATGACCCTGCGTGGGGTAAAAGCCTCAGGGGGGGTGGCCACGTGGGCCAAAAAGGTACGAGCGGCGACTTCTCCCATGTCTTCGGCCAATTGGTCGACTGAAGAGAGGCCCGGGTCGACAAAAGAAGCAAAGGCTTCGTTCATGAAGCCGACCAGCGCGACCTCCTCGGGTATGCGCAAGCCTTGGTCGCGCAGGACCTGCATGGCACCCACTGCGGCGTAATCACTAGCCGAAAACACCGCATCGGGCCGCTCGGGCAGCAGCAGCAGGCTTGCCATGCCGGCTTGGCCGTCTTCGCGCGTCAGGTTGCTGAAGTACAGCAACTGCTCGTCGCAGGGCACGCCGTGGTCGGCCAGGGCAGATTTGTAACCGCTGAGGCGCTGTCGGTAGATGTCCAACTGCTGATGCCCGACAAAGTGGGCGATCCGGCGGCAGCCTTGCGCCAGCAGGTGAGCCGTGACCTGATAGGCGCCCCGAAAGTCGTCAATGCGTACCAGGCTGCTGTGCGCCAGTGCTGCGGTCCGGTCAAATAGCACCAGCGGAACGCCGATGGTGGGCAAATGTGCCAAGTGGGTACAATCACGACTGTCTTTGGCGATAGAGGCAATCACGCCGTCGACTTGCGCCCTGAGCAGCGCCTGGATGTTGGCGCGCTCCAGCTCCACCTGATCATTCGATTGGGTGATCACCACGTGGTACCCT
>CAYVAP010000973.1:0-1820 GCA_964449365.1 uncultured Bacteroidia bacterium | reverse complement strand
GGATGATGTCCAGTAGTCTGATGGTAGAGTTGTAAGACACGATCACTTATTGATAACAACGCCATTCAATCAATCAACCACTCTACCATATCAACCACTTTGAAGTATATCTTCTGACGCGGAGAAAAAAGGGGGATAAAGTCAGGGCAAGATTTCGCAAAAAATGGCTTACCATTTGTATATAGGTATCTATATTTTTAGGTCTCAATCGACTACTCAGCAACCAACGCTCAGCCCCAACCGTTTGACTCAACGCTCAGGCGCTACCCACTACCCACTCGCAATGGACCACGGCCAAACGCCGGTAGTTAGCCTAATTTCACCCCCATGAAGGTTGTTTTTTCAGCAAAACGCGTGTACCCCTGGCTCGGCATGGCACTGATGGGGTTGGTTGTTCTCACCTTTGCCAGCCTGCTCGGAGGACGAGGATTTTATGCGGGCCTCCTGACTCACTTCAAGCTGCACTATCTGCTGGCCCTGGTCGCCAGCCTGATCATCTGGGCTCCGGCCCGCCGCTGGGGATGGGTGAGCCTGGGGATATTGGCTCTTTTGCTCAACTTCTCGGATATCGTACATCTGTACCGCTTCCCCAAAGATTTACAGCTCAGCGAGCCACGAATCCCGCTGCGCCTGGTATCGGCCAATTTGCTGCGCAGCAACCGGCAGTACCAGGCCATTGGTCGCTACCTCGACGCCAAGCAACCCGATGTGGTGGTCTTGCTAGAAACCACCCTCGCCATGAAGCAGGGCCTGGCTCCCTGGCTGGCCCGGTATCCCTATCAGCGTATCGAGACGCGGGAGGGCTACTTTGGCCTCATGGTCCTGAGTCGGTACCCTATCGTCGAGAGCGACCTGCACTTTCTCTGCGATGCCGATGTACCCACCATTCACGCTACCCTCGATTTGCACGGCAAACGGGTGGATCTGATCGCTACCCACCCACCCGCGCCTCCCAAAGTCAATGAGACGCTCTGGCGCAACCAGCAGTTGATCGGCCTGGCCGACCTGGCCCACAATCTTTCGCATCCCGTCATCCTGGCCGGCGACCTCAACCTGACCTCTTACCATCCCTTCTTCAACGACCTGCTGCGCGACAGCGGGCTCTACGACTCCAGACGCGGCTTTGGCATCCAGGCTTCCTGGCCAGTGGGGTTGGGGCCCTTGGGGATTACCCTCGACCATTGCCTGCTAAGCCCCAGCATCGGGGTAGTCAGTCGCTGCACCGGGCCCGATATCGGCTCCGATCATGCGCCTATTTGCCTGGATATGGAGATTTCGAGGTAGCTTTGCCCCTTCTCCTACGACAGCGTGCGGTGTTGGATTTCGGCGGGCTTGGCCAAGGGAATGCGCATCCGCACCAGGGTGCCTTCGCCGGTGTTTTCGAAGTAAAGGAGATTTTTCATGTCGTAGATCTTCTCCAGACGAGAGATGGAGTTGCTCAGGCCAGTACTGCGATAAATCCGCGATAAGTCGATGCCGGGGCCATTGTCCACCACTTCGCACACCAAAAAGTCGCCTTCTTTGAAAGATGTGACCCCCACGAATCCCTGGTGTAGGATCTTGGAGATACCGTGCTTGACGCCGTTTTCTACCAGCGTTTGTAGGATAAAGGAAGGAATCATCACCTCGCGGGTATTGGGCGCCACGTGGATCTCGATCTGTAGCCGTTCGCCAAAGCGAATCTGCTCCAACTCCAGGTAGGTGCGGATCAAGCTCATCTCGTCGTGCAGGGGCAGGAAGTGCTCGTTGGAGCGCTTGGTGGTAACGCGCAGGATGAAAGCGAGCTTTTCAACCGCTTGCTCGGCCAGATCTGCCGATTC
>CAYVAP010000972.1:810-1822 GCA_964449365.1 uncultured Bacteroidia bacterium | reverse complement strand
GCTTGCCGCCCCGTTTACCGGTGGCCTCGCCCAGGCGCGAGCGCAGGTAGCCCTTGTCTTCCAACCGTACCAGGGTGGAGTGCATGGCCCCCAGGCTGACTTTGCGGCCCAGCCGCTCCGAAATCTCCTCGCGGATCGACACGCCGTAGGCCTCATCGTAGAGGATGGCTACCGTCAGCAAGACGATCTCTTCGAATTCTCCCAGGTAATCTCCTTTCATGTTGGCTCGATATTTTTCTGCAATGTAGGAAAAACTTTACCTCTCGGACAAGGAATTACTTTCGCTTTTGCAGGAAAAAGGACAAGGTCGCAATTTTCACCACGCCTGCCTGCCTTGGGCAGCAGCATCACCCGGGTCAGTCCAACTTTTTGCGGATCATCTTGATCTCGCGCAGCAGGGCCTCATTGGCCGAGGTACTGAGGATGTGGCTAAGCTCTCCCCTACCCTTGCGGGCGATCTCTCCCAGCGCATTGATTTGCCAGTCGGGTAATTTACCGAAGTAAAACACGCTGAGCGGTACGCCCAATTTGGCGTTTTTTTCCAGCACACGATCCAGGCTCTTGAGGTCAAACCCCCCATCGGTGGCCAGGATGATGCGGTTGTTGCCATCGGGGATGAAGTGGGTTTCGGCCAAATCGTAGGCCATTTGCAAGGCCTTTTTGGGCCGGGTACCGCCTTGGGAATACAGCTCCGCCAAGGTACGCGTAATGCTGTCCCGCTCAGAAGCAGGCACGGCCGAGAGCGAGACCGAGGGGCTACCCGAATAAGTAATCACTGAAATCTGGTCCTCGGGACGCAGGAAGGGCAGCAGGCTGATGAAAGACTCGCGCAGGACGGGCAGCTTAGCGGAATGATCCATGGAGGCCGATACATCGAGCAGGAAGATGATGTGGCTGGGGGCGTAGCCGCTCAGGTCGTAAAGGCTGTCGATGCGGGCGCTATCCTCGGCGGTGGTAGCTCCAGCGTAGATGCGGGCACTATCCTCAGCGGTGATGTGGAAGGCCCCGGCCT
>CAYVAP010000972.1:0-800 GCA_964449365.1 uncultured Bacteroidia bacterium | reverse complement strand
GCGGCTGATTCAGTCGCTCGGGCCATTCGGTGGGGCGCAGGATCCAGAGCGACCCGCGCTTGAGGGGCTGATGGTGCTGATCGCCGTTGACCAGCAGATCGACGCGGCCGTCGCGGTCGAGGTCTCCACCGGCACTGAGTGAGTAGCCCCACTGGTAGTAGCCCAGCCCCTGGAATTCACCTTCGAAATTGCTGGTAGTCAGGCTGATTTTGTGATGCCCGGCCACCCGCCCGTTGCGACGCAGGTACATCACGTAAATCGCCCCCTGGTTTTTGCGGCCGTCGTCGTCCTGGTGGACGCCGGTGGCCAGGGCGTAGGTGGAATCGCCGCCCCAACCAGGCAAGTAGGCCAGTCCACTGGTCCAGCGGTCATCGGCGTCCAGGAATACATCCATTCCCTGCTGTCGGTTGACAATCTTTTGCCATTTTTTGACACTTCCTGCTGCCGCCAACTGCACCAGGTAAAGGGCTCCCTGGTTCAGTCCGGTAGCGTCATCGGCCGGGGCCCCAATGGCCAGGGTTGGCCCGTCGTCGGTAGGCAATGCCTCCACGGAAAAGCCAAACAAGTCGCCGTTGCGCAGTTGCTCCCCAAGGTCTGGAGCTGCGGCCCCCACCTCGATGACCCTGAGTACGGTACGGGGATCTTGCATCAGCAACAGCCATACCTGCCCCTGATGCTTGCTTTCTACCCCGGGTGCCCCCACGGCCAGGTCGGGCTGTCCATTGCCGTCGATATCGCCTATCACTGCTACGTCTTGCCCGAAACGTGTCCCCGCTCCTATCGCCCCTCGCAAGCCAGGC
>CAYVAP010000971.1:0-1822 GCA_964449365.1 uncultured Bacteroidia bacterium | reverse complement strand
TGGCTACAAACGTTGCCGCCGCGCTGCGGCTACCAGATTTTACCACCTGCCGCCGAGTCAAACGCGCGACCGATAGCGGCGTAGCCGCGACCCGGTTTGTAGCCACGCAGCCCCACCTTTTCTCCCGAGCGGCGTAGCCGCGACACCGCCATGGGATATTCACCGATGTGAACGGCACGTGGGATTCCCGGACGAAGAGCCAGAATGATAGCCATTCAGTGCGCTGCTCCCCCTATATTGACTCATTTAGTGCCGCAGCTACGCTGCTTACACCGTGGGAACATGGACTGCCTACAAACATTGCCGCCGCGCTGCGGCTATCAGATTTTACCACTCCTCAGCCCAGGGTACATTGGCCCGTAGACAATATTTTCGTAAGTTGACACATTAAGCCATTGCTATTTGTCCTTACCATTCTTCGATACATGCCTCAGGACTTTGTTACCATTACCACTTATCCTTATCCACACGATGCCGAACTGGTGGCGCTCAGGGCTCGCCTCGATGCCGCGCAGCTCGATTACTACGTGATGGACCATCATACGTTGAGTATCGTCCCTTTTGACACCCAAGCCCTCGGCGGGGTGAAAGTACGGGTGCGCCAGGATCAGACTGGGCGGGCCGGCGCATTGCTGCGCGAGTTACAGGCCGAGCGACCGCGCCCTATCGAGCCCCTCGACGCAGAAGACGCCGCCTGGATGGCCGAGCGTACCGAGCAACTGCAGGTACGAGAACACTACGCTCGTCGATTCCTTCAGGCCCTCAAACTCGGCGCAGGACTGCTCGCCGGGGGATTGCTATTGCAATGGGTGCTGTGAGATAGCAGGTGGAGCCCAAACGGCCCTCGGTATCGATGAGGCACAAACCAAAAAGACGCTTTGGGAGTTTACCTTAAGCCAGCTAGCATCTACGTGCTAGCTGCTCCTGATTGCGTCAATTTCAATGTTTAACCATCAATTATCATGTACAAAATCGCTCTCTTTGGCGGCTCGGGGCAGACCGGACAGGAGTTTTTGTCCAAAGCCCTGGCGGCGGGGCACCCTGTCAAAGCCCAGGTGCGTACCCCAGCCAAAATGACTCAGTCTTCTTCGCTACTGGAAGTCATTCCGGGTGATGTCCTCCATCCGGCTGATGTAGCGCGTACCATCCAAGGTACCGAGGTGGTGGTGAGCCTCTTTGGCCACGTTAAAGGCTCGCCCGAATGGCTGCAAACCAATGGCACCCGCCACATCGTGGAGGCGATGAAAAAGCATAACCTCACCCGCATCATTTCGCTCTCAGGCGGTGGCTTGCCCTTTCCGGCCAAAGACCAGCCGAAGTTTCCCGACAAGATGATTCGCTTCATCATGAAGGTGGCCGTGCCCAAGGTGCTCAACGAGGCCATCGCCCACGCCAAGGTGTTGGAAGCAAGCGGCCTCGACTGGGTCATCGTGCGGGGGCCACGCCTCACCAACGAGCCCGAGCAGGGCGAATACCGCGTCGGCTGGGTAGGGGCCAACGCCTCGACCAAAACCGCACGTGCCGACCTGCGGGATTTTCTGCTCAAAGAGGTGCAGCAATCAAAATTTGTCCATCAGATGCCCTTCGTGAGCTACTGAGGGATTTCGGACGAATGAGACTTTGTGGATCGCGACATTTCCCCTATTTTTCGGGGTATCAAGCCTGGTATCTCCGGCCACGTTGGGGCCGGAGATATCCGTATCGATCAGCGACTTTACCACTCAATCCTCACTCACCCTCATGGCAACCACCCAGACCCGTGGCACGCAGTCCCGCCTGAAACCTGTCATCCGCTCTGAATACGCCCCTCTACGCAAAGTAT
>CAYVAP010000970.1:0-1824 GCA_964449365.1 uncultured Bacteroidia bacterium | reverse complement strand
CGTGAGCTTTTGGCGCGTTCGTTTTTTGGACAAGATAGACAAGATGGGACAAGATGGGACAAGATGGACAAGATGGGACAAGATTAACAAGATAGCTCTCAGGTGCTTATGCTCCTGTGAATCTTGAAATTCTGTCTGAGTGTCTGAATGGATGATGTCCAGTAGTCTGTGGTTAAGTACTTGATTTCGAAGGCACTAGGGCTGCTGCTGCGTCCAGCGCACGTGGATCACCTGCGCTGGCTCGTAGTCGCCTAGTTCGAGCAGTAGCTGATTGCCGCGCCACACAAACCATACTTCGCAGGAGCGATCTGTGATGCCGCCTTGATCCTGCCAGGCTTCTGGCTGGGCAAATTGTACTACCTGCTCGGGTATATCGCCGCCGCGAAAGCGGCCATATGGCAAGAGGCTTTCGATCACGATGTCATCGACCAAGCCACCAGGATAGATGATCCATTGGTAGGTAATCACGTTGGTGTCGAGGTAAGTGATGACGGTGAGATCAGCGTTGGGATAGACATTTTGCCACAACACCCGCTGAGACTCACCCGCTTGCAGAGGTAGAGCCATCAGTTGACATTGGGGAGAGGCCTCCGCCCAGTGGATACGCAGGCCATTGTCGAATTGTAGACCCTCTAGAGCAAAAGTAACCGGCTCCTGGTGAGGGGGGAAATCGGTAGGATGGGTAGTATGCAGGACAAGAGACAACAGGTAAGACCAAAAGACCAACATCCTCGAATGGGTTTAGATGATTTGAATAATCGGGCGGAGTTTCTCAGTCATTGATTTTATTCCGCAAACCGAATATCCGGATTGGTATAAAGTTCTAGGTTTTGTTCGCAGTTTGGCTACTCGATAGGGCCAAAGTCTTACCTGGGTTAGATTCTTCTTCATTCAAAATCATGGGCCACAAAAATCGGCGTGTCGTCCGGGGAGACAACACGCCGTATGTGGGTCGGATAGGGAGGGATATCAACGGGGTCAGCTTTCGGAGGCCGACCTTGAGGTCTCTTTTTGGGTATGGTCTCGGTACATGATGGCGTAGAAGATGCTCATGAAACCGAAGATCACGATAGGGGGCGCCACATAGAGAGAGATGGAAAATTGAGTCGCATCGATGAAAGGATCGAAAGACATTAGGATAAATCCCAGGGCAATGATGGCGACCCCAGCAATCATGAGCAGGTAGTTCATACGTGAAAAGGGCATGACTACCGCCTGCTCGCGCTGCGGGCTGCTGCTACGACGGCTGCTAGGTTCTTGGCTGCGAGCCTTGGCGGTAGCCTGTCGGCTGCTCTGCGCCTTTGATTGAGCTTGCGAGGTACTCTTGCGTGTGGTGGCTTTGGCTTTGCCTTTTTTGGCCATGATTGCTTCAAGTTTGATGAGGTCAATTGCCAGGGTATGCCCTCGGACGCCACCTCGGTTCAAATCAATTCATCGAGGGGGCGGTTGAGGTAGCGACTGACGGCGAAGTAGCTACCGCTCCATCCTAGCAGTAGGCCAAGTAACACAATTCCACAGAGTAATCCAACGCTCGCGGGCCCCGACAAATAGGCCGGGGGCAGCTCGGCCTGCCAGAGCCAGGCTTGCATCAGGGCATAGCTGCCAGCCAGGAGACCCGCTGCCACTATGCCGGCGATGATCCCCTGTAAGCTCCCTCGCCACAAAAAAGGTCGAAGGATAAAGCCTCGCGTGGCTCCCACCAACTCCATGCTGCGAATGACGAGCCGTCGGGCGTAGATGCTCAGCCGGATGGTGCCCAAAATCAGGTAAAAAGCCACGATCACCAGTACTGCCCCCACCGCCGCCGCTAGCCAGGAGATGACC
>CAYVAP010000969.1:0-1831 GCA_964449365.1 uncultured Bacteroidia bacterium | reverse complement strand
CAACAAAGATAAAGCTTCCCTATTTTTCACAAATTCGACCGTGCAGAACTATATCCAGGTTCAACCCATTACCCAACAGGATCTACAGGACGCTTTGATTGCGCCATTCAGAGACTTCGAAGATGGCATGCAGCATGCCTGCGCCCTCACCCATGGCGGTATGGATGCCATCATCACCCGAAACAAAAAAGACTTTCAGGCCAGCCAGATCCCAGTGTTAGGGCCGGATGAACTGTTTCAATCTTAGCGTATCATTGTGCCTCTCGTTCGCGGCAGGCTTCCTCTGAGGGCTAGGGCGAGGGTTCTTGCGGGGGGAGATGAGAGCGTGGGGAAGCAAGCGTTTTGCCAAAAAATCCGGGTTCTTTCTCTGCGCCTCTACGTGCCATTTCCCTGCGCGCCGAAGCCTTTGCGTGCTCCGCGCGCTCCGCGAGACATTTCTCTGGGTCGCTCGCGGGGGGCGCAAAGACGCAGGGAAGAAGGTGATTGGCAACTGGGTTCTTTCTCTGCGTGTTCTCTGCGCATCTTCGTGCCACTTCTCCGCTTTGCCTCGCAGTGGATTGGCTCGCAGCGGGTAAAAAAGGCGCAGAGAAAATTGATTTCCTCTCTGCGTCTCTGCGTGGAAAAACTTAGCGCTCCCTCCGCGACCCTGTGTGAATCTCTCTGGCCTCTCGCGGTGGGCGCGCGGATGATACCTGAGGCGCATAGAGACTGTTTTTTCCCTGTTTGTGTCTCGTGGTGCAGGGTGTAGGACAGGGTACTGGGGGAAATTGCCTAATCTGTCGTTATGCTTAGCCTCTTACAGCAGCCTTTTCCGCAGGAAACGGATCTACAGACTTACCTGCTTCACGCGTTGGCCATCAGCGGCGCGGTGAGCTTCGTGTTGGTGGCGTTTCAGCCCTTTGGGTTGGATACCCTGCCAGGCCATCGCGGGGTGTGGGTGGGGCTGGGCTTCGGGGGCATCACCCTGCTGGTCAAGACCCTCAATTACGGCTGGTTGCGGCTGCTGCCGTATTGGTTTATCGAGCCTAATTGGACCTTGGGCAAGGAACTGATTTGGGCGAGCTACAGCTTTTTGACCATCGCGACAGGTAATTTTTTGGGCGGCGGCCTGATGCTGCCCGAGGCGAGCCTGTTCCAGCACTTTGGAGAGACCTTGCTGATCACAGTGTTGGTGGGGTTGCTGCCCTACTTACTGATGGTGTACGTGAGCCACACCCGCTACCTGAAGCGCTACCTGCGCGAGGCCCGGCAGCTCGAATCGGGCCTCGCCAGTCACTCTTCCGAGGTGACCATTAGTCATGATCCTGAGGTTTCCTTCACGGATGAGACGGGCCTCCTGCCACCTATTCGCCGCTCGGAGTGGCTATTTATCGAAGCTGAGGGTAATTACCTGCGCCTCTGGGTGCGCCAAAACGGTGAGTTGACTGACTTTCGCTTGCGGGGTACCATCAAGGGCATGAGCGAGCGTCTGGCGCATGAGGTCAATTGTTTTCAGTGCCATCGGGCTTTTCTGGTGAATCTCGCTAACGTACAGCATGTGGAGGGCAATTCGGCGGGGTACCGCTTGACTATGGATCCTGGTTTGGCAGCTGTGCCGGTTTCTCGCAGCAGAACTCAGGCTTTCCGCGAAGTCATGGAAGTAAAAACAGCTTAGCTTTTTTACTTCCTCGTTTCTGTGGACGGAAAGGATAACTGCGCGCGGATGTCGCAGAAGGATTCTGCTCTGTGGTTTTGGCGTTGGGCGTGGTTTCGAAGGCTGTATGGATGGCGGGAAAGTTTTCGCGCAGATATCGCGGATGTCGCAGAAGGATTCTGCTCTGTGGTTTTGGCG
>CAYVAP010000968.1:0-1833 GCA_964449365.1 uncultured Bacteroidia bacterium | reverse complement strand
CCACCGGGATGTACCTGGTCAAGGTCCAATCAGCCGCCGGGCAGCAGACGCTGCGCTGGTGGAAGCGGTGATCGAATTATCTCCTAAAAATAAGCGAACGCAAAGATGAACCATCACCTCTGCGTTCGCCAACGAAATATCAACCAGGAAAGCGTACTATCGGACGATCACTTTCTCCGATACCTGCTCTTCGTTGGTGATGACAGTCAGCAGGTACACACCGGAAGCAAGGCCAGGCAGGGTGAATTTATGCGCTTGCATGCCTCGCTCGAGTGTCAGGTTGGCTTTAAATTGTGTTCTTCCTTGCAGATCGAGTAGCTGAAGCGTCGCGGGGATCTCTTCGGCACTCTGAGTTTCAAAGAGGAGGCGATCTGAGCTTACGGTCGCAGTATGGGTGATAGCAAGGCTGCTGGGGGCAGCAAGTCGAGACGAGTAAAGACCAGGACATGAAGCTATGGGATCGCAGGCAAGGGATTTGATGCCATCATTGACCTGGCTGACGCAGGTTTCGCTAGTGGTGAAGGTAGCGGTGGTAAAACAGTCATTGCCGCTAGCATCGACGCCAATGGCGGTTACCTCAGCGTAGTACTCGCCGCAGTCATCTATGTCGATGTTTCCATCTCCAACCGCAAAGCCAAAGCCTCCTCCAATGATGGCGAAGTTGTCGGTAATTGTTTCGGAGCCGAAGAACACGCCGTCTTTGTATACCTCCCACTCGAAGCGTACTTTAGCAGGAGCAGGAGAAGGGGCACCCGATACCCTTGCCTTTAATGAAAGCCTTGGTTCTGTAGGATCATTGGCAATAGATGGAGTCGGATTAAAGGAAAACGAGCCACAAGAAGATTGGGCCAAAATGGTTCCTGCGCCGATCCACGTCCAGGCGGCGAAGAGTGCAACCACAGCAAGGCTGCGTGTGAAATGAGTGAAGAGCATCATATTTACCAGAATTAAATGATTGGATATTCGATTACTTTAGACGATAAGATAGTTGAAACTTCGATTGCGCACATCGCTTTTTAAGAAATTTAACAGTTTTTTTTTTTTTCGTAACGAAAAATTAACGACAGGCCAATCAAGCCTATCCCAGGAAATGATGGGGTACATCCCACTCTGTAAAACAGTTGACCGTCAGGGCTTCAGCCTCCAGAGGCTCCTCAACAGACTCCCTTGGCCAGAGAGATGTCGCCAGGGTCGATGCCTAAGCACAAAAGATGACTTGCAAACCGATTCTGGTAGAGGTATATTGATATTCGTACTTCTTTAATTGCTCTACACCATGAGATCCCTATTCGCCATTTGCCTGCTCCTGCTGGGTAGCACCGCAGTACCAGGTCAGTCCCTGCAAGACAGCCTTCGCTTACACCTTCCTTTTGATGGGAGCTTTGGGAACGTAACACCCGTTGTTGTAGCGATAGGCCCAGATACGACCCTTTCAACCGTATTCCCTTGGTTGGTCAGCTTATTTCCCTCCCTCACAGACGATCGCCTAGGCAACGACTCGTCGGCGGTTGACATGAGAGATGGCGGCCACTTTGACTTAGCTGCGGGCGCTGATTATCTGTATCCACCGCTGCCGATCACCTTCAGCAGTTGGATTTATCTTCGCACCTATCAAGGTGACAACATGATATTAGATTTGGGCGAGAATCTCTGCAGCCAGGTATATGAAGGTTGGGAAAACTACGGGGCGTGGTTTCATGTGTTGGCCAACGGGAAGCTGTCGGCAGGCTTTGGCGACGGTCGCTTTGGGCTGCCCAACAACCCCGCGGCCTTCTCTACCGCGATTCGTCGTCAAAAGGCAGGTAGTAGCACCCTGCCGCTCAATAGCTGGCA
>CAYVAP010000967.1:0-1837 GCA_964449365.1 uncultured Bacteroidia bacterium | reverse complement strand
AAGATTACACACCCTACCCTTATACCTTATTCCCTTATACCCCTGACCGTTCATATCATATAGGTGAGTGCTTCTGGTCAACGTTTTCTGCGAATTTTAAATGGTTAATTACTTCATTCCGAAGGCACTAGTGCTTCGTACTGAACGAAAGCAGCAGCCAGACCCTTCTACTGGGTAAAATACCCCCGATGCTCACTCATCTCGCTGCGCAGGCGCTTGATGGCTCGGTACATCACGCCTGCGACCTGCTTGAAGCTGTAGCCCAATTCATCGGCGATGGCCTGATAGGATTTGCCTTGTAGGTAAAAGCGAGCGAGTACGGCCTGCTCACGCTCGCTCAAATGAGTCATCACTTGTGCGAGTAAAAGGCGCTGGTCGAGTTGCTGCTCGCAGGTCGTCTCGTAGCCACTGGCTTGCTGAGCCGCCCAATCTTCATAGCGCTGCTGCGTCTTTTGATGCCGATGCGCATCGATGAGGCGATTGCGCAGCAAGGTAGAAAGCCAAGCTTTGAAGCGGTAGGGCGGCTCAGTGCCGGGCAATCTGTCCATCAGTATCAAAAACAAATCATGCTGAAGGTCTTCGAGGTCGATGCCCCCGTGGCCGAAGCGATATACCAAGCTTTGAATGAAGCCCCTGTGGCGATGCAGCAGCGTCAGTAAGGCGCTCTGATCGGCAGATCGGCACACGCGCCGCAGCAGGTCTCGATCGGTCTGAATAACGCGGCTGCTCAACACCCCTCCTATCCCCAAGCACAAGTAAGTGAGCCAGGTGAAGGGCCCTCCGCCGTAATTGGTCGTGGCTAACGAACTGTCGGCCATGGCCCATTTTGGCAGAGACAGGATGGCGATCATGGTTGCGGTGGCAAAAAATCGATAGGCAGATTTCATCTCAACGAGGTTAAGGGTGGTACCAAAAGCCTGTGGCTTAAGCTTGAGAGGAAGATCTGTCTGTTAGGGGTCTAGCGGCTAGGACGAAGCCGCCCAATCGTGGCCGATCTGTATCAGGGCGAGGATTTTTTTCTATGAAATGGGTTGCATCAGCGATGACACGAATCCCTAACTGCTTGACGGTGAAGGCGAAAAATATCCCATCCCATGTCGGCGGGTTTCCAGAGGCTCAGATCGATCGAGCGACGGCGGCGGGTTGTTCGCTGCGGGATTCTGCCCTAAATTTCGGTCCTTGAATTTCATCATTCCCCTGGGATAGCCCTATGAAATTGATCTTCCACAAGTACCGAGGCACCGGAAACGATTTCGTGGTCATCGACAATCGCGGGCGCAAGCTGGAGCAGCAATTGTCTACCCAACAGATCGCGCAGCTCTGCGACCGCCGATTTGGCATCGGAGCCGATGGGCTGATTCTGCTGAGCACCCCTCGTGCCTCAGACTTTCGTATGATCTACTACAATGCCGATGGCCGGGAAAGCACCATGTGTGGCAACGGAGGGCGCTGCTTGGTGGCTTTTGCCCACTACCTGGGACTGGTGTCTGACGAGCCCTGTGCCTTCGAAGCCATCGATGGCTTGCATGAGGCGCGGCTGCGTACCGATGGTCTGGTAGAATTGGAAATGACCCGTCCGCAGGGATTCCGTCAGATCAACCAGCAAGACTTTTGGGTGGACACCGGGTCGCCCCACTACGTGCGCTTTTCCTCGCAGCCGATCAATGAGCTGGACGTGGTGAGCCTGGGCCGCGAGTTGCGGCATCAGCAAGACTACGTCCAGCTAGGCGGCACCAACGTCAACTTCGCCCAAGAGCTATCGCCCGGGGTGCTACAGGTGCGCACCTATGAGCGTGGGGTCGAAGAAGAAACCCTGAGCTGTGGCACCGGGGTGAAA
>CAYVAP010000966.1:0-1838 GCA_964449365.1 uncultured Bacteroidia bacterium | reverse complement strand
CCGTGTGGCGCGGGATCTATGCTACCAAGGTTGAACCCCGCTGGGGTTCAGCTCAAGGTGTAGAGTGGGTAAAAAGCAGTCCGAAAAGGTAACTCCGTTTTTTTCTGCAAAATCCGGGATTCTGCACGGCCTAGGTATAGGAGTAGGGGGCTTCGGCACAGGCCAGCCCCCCATACTGGGTTTATCTTCCGTTCATCTTGGCTCACTCAGTGGCCGCCCAAGCGGCTAAATTTACTCACCTATATGAAAGGTCAGGGGTATAAGGGAAATAAGGTATAAGGGTATCAGGCACTTCGGTCAGCCCCCCACATATTGGCTCACTCAGTGGCCGCCACAAGCGGCTAAAATTACTTTCAACCTTGAACCGCGAAACGAATGACTAGTGCGCTACTCACGCGGCTGAGCAGACCAAGGCGGGCGCTCGCCCATGCTGGCCGAGCGACCATGAAACCAAGGGCGTACCACCAGTCGGTACAGCTTGTAGCCTACCACTTCGATGGTAACCCCGGCGGGAATCCTGCCAAATTGAGACATCGCTTCATACAGCCGCCCGCGGATCAGCACGGTGCCGTGGGTTTCCAGGGGCATGATGCTTTTCCCAAACCAGCCGATCATGCTCGGATGAGGGCGGCGAGGCAACATCTGCGCAAACGAATCGCAGGCCTGCTGCTTGCGCCTGCGCCAAAAGAACAAGGGAAATCCTTTCATGACTTCATCATTTAAGTTAGGTGAATAACTTTCAATCAAAATATACCCAGCAAATATGATGGCAATATCTTGGAGGCATTAAGGTTGTGATAGCCAGAACCTTACCAAGCATGTGATGACCATTTGCGCAAAGCTTGGTTTATCTTGGATCAGGTGATCCAAGCGGCTCCCCAAAAATCCAAATTGCTCCAAGAATGCGCCAGGCATTTGGAACTTTCCCGGATTGGCGGCATTTTGCTTCCTCACGATCATCGCCTTTGTCATTGCTTGATCCCTCGCCATGAAGCTCGCCGATTTTGCCGCTTTATTTCTCGATGTGCTCCGCGCCTATGAATCTTACCCTGAGGCTCTGCCGCTGGGTAAAAACAAGAGCCGCTATTTTGGCAAAGAGGAGCTAAGCCAAGAGCAACTCAAGCAAAACAAGCTCTCTCTGGCAAATCACATCGTTCAGATTACCCAAAGACCGGAGATCAAAGGAACCACCCTGTTACAGAAGTACTATAAATATCTGGAAAGCTTCGTTTCGGGAGAAGACCGAAGAGCCGTAGTGAATATCAGCGCCCAGGATCTGGCCACCTTCCAACGGTACATCGCCCTGGCTAAGCTCGATCAGGAGAGGGTCGTGAATGATGAGCGAGGATCTTCCTCCTACTCTTTGCAACCCCCCAGCGCCTTGCAGGGCAGTCAGTGGTATGTCTACACCTACGAAGAGTACGACGTCGAAGACCGCTCGGAAACGGGGCGCACTCGCAACGTGAAGCTCTCGGGCATTGGCCTGACGATCCTCAGCATCGATCACACTTGGCAGGCTGAGGTGAAAAACTTTCGCCAGGCTGTGGCGCAGCCCACCTACAACACCGACTACGTGGGCCGGGTTGAGGCGGCCGGGGGCAGCGCGGTCATTTTGAGCCTGCGAGCCCCAAACTATGAGCATCGCACAGTGCAAGCCATTTTGCCTATCCATATGGCCGACGCCATGCGCTTTACCACGGGCGCATACCTCAGCCGCGACCACCTGGGCAACCTCGTGGCGGGCAGCCTGATCATGTACCGCGTCGAAGCGGCAGAAACCCAGGGGCTCGAACCGCAGTTTTATCCCACGGGCTCCAATGCCTTCCAGACCTTGCCAA
>CAYVAP010000965.1:0-1844 GCA_964449365.1 uncultured Bacteroidia bacterium | reverse complement strand
AAGGATTGTAGAGTTGTACGACACTATAACTTATTGATAACAAGGCCATTCAACAAATCAACCACTCTACCATTCAACCACTTTGAAGTATACACCACGATCCATGTTAGGTATTTGGCCAATTTGCTGTTTTAGGGTGGCAATCCAAAGGCGATAGTTTGACCTTTCAATGTAATTAATGCCAACAAATGCCATTTGCTAAGGGAGGCCAGCATCTTACCTTTGCTTATGAACAGGACGGTAATCCTGTAATGACAAGAGCAAGGGCCAGGGTCGATTCTCCACTATGTGGATCGAATCCCCTGGTTTTTCTTTGTATGCATTTTGCTCTCTCTTTGCGAGGATTTTACTACTTTGATGTCCAAACAAGGCTATCTTTTTCCTCCTCATGAAAGTCGTATTTCCTCTCTTGCTCTGGCTTTGGGCGCTGCTGCCTGCCTGGTCTCAGCCCTCCCCCCTGGAAGCTCAACTGTTTGCTCTGCCCGATGTCATCTTCTCGCCTATCGACGCGCCTGCGGGGTTCGAGGCCTCCTACGAATTGCAGATTCGACAGCCTTTGGACCATGAGCACCCCGAGAGGGGCTATTTCTATCAGCGAGCTTACCTGAGCCACCGCAGCTTTGACGCGCCGATGGTCATGGCCACTGAGGGGTATGGCGGCCCGCGCAATCGCATCTATGAGCTCACCCAACTGCTGGAGGCCAATCAGCTCGACATCGAGCATCGCTATTTTGGCCAAAGCCTGCCAGATTCGCTCGACTACCGCTACCTATCCATGGAGCAGGTTGCCGCCGACCTCCACCATATCAACACCCTTTTTCACCGGCTATACCAACGAGCCTGGCTCAGCACCGGGATCAGCAAGGGCGGACAAACCACCATATTTTACCGCTACTTCTACCCCGAAGATGTCCGGGTGAGCGTTCCTTACGTGGCTCCCCTCAATCTGACTTATGAAGAGGAGCGCATCTACACCTTTTTGGACACAGTGGGAGACGCCTCCTGCCGGGAGGCCATCTACCAGGTACAAAAGCGCCTGCTTCAGGACCGTGAGGAGGTGCTTCCGCGCCTGCGCTGGTATAGCAAAGGGGCCAAGCTGAGGTTTACCTATCTGAGCTTCGAAGAGGCATTTGAGTATGCCGTGCTGGAGTATCCATTTTCTTTTTGGCAGTGGGGCCACGACTGCAAAGCCATTCCCGATCATCGGGCCGACTTGGATCAGATCCTGACGCATTTTTTGAAGGTGTCTGGCCTCGCCTTCTTTGCGGACCAAAGCATGAAGAATTACGCCTCGCATTACTACCAAGCCGCCGCTCAGCTAGGCTACTATGGCTATCAAACGGAGCCTTTCGATGGCCTGCTGAAAGCCTTGCCTATGCAACCACATCCGCATGCGGCGTTTACTCCTGGCCAGCAATCGGTACCCTACGATGGCAGCCTGGCCCAAAAAGTCGCCAAGTGGCTGCAAAAAGAGGGAGATCGCATTATCTACATCTACGGAGCCAACGATACCTGGTCGGCTACCGCAGTACAACCCATCGAAGGGCGCGACGCCGAGTGGTTTTTTCTCGCGGAGCAGGACCACGGCGGGGCTCGCATCCGCAATTTTTCGACTGCGGAAAAAGCCCGCCTGATACGGGCCCTCAAGCGCTGGCTGCCCAGCGAATGATCCATCTGCGCTCCTCCTCCCCCCTCAGGTAACCACTGACAGCTATCGACCTGAGACATAACCGACCATCTCGCGCATGAAGGTCATGATCATCGGGGCCGGCAACATGGGCCTCACCTTTGGGCAAAGCTTTATCAACGCCAGTGTCATCCACCGTGAGGCCTTGTACTTCATG
>CAYVAP010000964.1:0-1851 GCA_964449365.1 uncultured Bacteroidia bacterium | reverse complement strand
GTATGCGGGCGAGAGATCGAGTCAAAAGCGGAACTTATTTTTTGAGCGTTACTAAATAAGTAACCACAGACTACTGGACATCATCAATCCATTCAGACAGAATCTCAAGATTCACAGGATCATAAGCACCTGAAAGCCATCTTGTTAATCTTGTCCCATCTTGTCCAAAAACGAACGCGCCAAAGGCTCATGTCCAGTAGTATGAAGTAACCATTTAGCCTAGTGCTAATAAGCTGTCTGCCAGCTATTCCAACGACGAACCAATGACTACAAACTTTAAACTCGCTTCATTAGTCCCCAATAACTGTGGCATGGCTATTTTGAGGATTACCCTACTGTACTGGCTGACAAAATTCTTTCGCTCTTGGCTGCCGATGGGTGGCCTATTTTTTCTCTTCTTTTTCTGTCTCGAGCACCCTCTACACGCTCAACTGACCAAGTACCAGGTGGTCGAAGTGATTCGAGATGCCGGGCTAAACCTCAGCAGCTCGGTCATGGATCGGCGTGGCCAAGCCCAAGGGGAATACAAGCTAATGCTCGGGCGCTGGGATGAGTACGAGACCAGTTGGCGTACCGGACAAGCGGCTTTGGCGCTGATCGAGGCTTATCAGATCACGCCCAATCCGCAGTTTATGCTCAAGGCTACCAAGGCTGGCGAATTCTGGCAAGCCTTGCGCATCATCGACGGCCCCGAGTTGCTGGGCTTGATCAATGCTACCCAGCGTGAGGGCATCGGCGACGTGCTGGGCTTTGCTTCCATCTCGCGTGGAACCGAGGGGATGTACGCCCTATCCCAGCAGACAGGCGACAGCGCCTTTGCCAGCCTCGCGACTGAGGCGGCAGGCTGGCTGCTGCGCAATACTTGCGACCCCGAAACGGGAATTTGCTACGACTACATACACCCGCGCACTGGGTTGGTAGTAGAAAACCGCACCCCCTTTGACCCGCAAAATGTAGATCCGCCTGCTTCGGCGGTGATGCGTCCACATCCTGAAGGGCGCATGTGGCTCAGTGCCTTTGAATTCACCCAGGATTCTAGCTACCTGCGGGTGTTCTTGGCCGCCTGTAGCACCTTGGTCGCTACTCAGGGCAGCAAAGGGCTGTGGATGCAGGTCTACCCCAATCAAGCCGATCAGGGGCGCGTACATCCTACCTGGAATCTCTGGTACGCTGAGTCATTGCTCGACGCCTACGCGGTTACCCGGGATACGCGCTTCCTGGCAGCCGCCCGCAAAACCGTCGATACTTACCTGAGCTTGCAGACTTCGGACGGAACCATCTACTACGACAGCTATCTCGATGGTCACCTAGAGCGACGCTCGATTTCTGGTTCGGCGGTGGCCATGCTGGGGCGGCTCATGATTCGCCTGGAAGAGGCAGGCCTCGAAGGCTATGCGCCCTACGTTCACCGCTGCGCACGATGGATATACGACAACCGATACGACGTGGCACATCCTGATCCGAACTTGCGTGGGGCGGTGATCGAGCTATGGTCGCGCATGCGGCGGGGGAAGCTAGACCTCATCAACCGCGACCTGGGCACCATCTTCGGCCTGCGCTTCATGACCAAGTATCATGACTACCTGGGTGTGTGAAAGCGATAACCCACCTCTATAAACGGGTATTGGGATACGGAATCCAGCTTCGATGGCCCATGGTGACCATTGACCCCGCAATTCTTACCGGAAAGGACATTTGTGCCAATTCGGTATGATAATACAGGCATTTTCGCGTTGTGAGTAATGAATGCTGAGCTATTCATTTGGATAAAACCGCCGGAGCTTAACGGGTTTACCTAAGCAACGATCCAAAAATAAGTAATGCCGCTACGCTTGATCCTTCGCACCATGG
>CAYVAP010000963.1:0-1858 GCA_964449365.1 uncultured Bacteroidia bacterium | reverse complement strand
CATGGCTTTGATATTCGGCTTCTGAAAGATCGAGGTCAAAGAAACGACATACTTTTTCTAACAATTCTACACAGCCTACCCTTATTCCCCTGACCGTTCGTACAGGTGAGTAAATATAGCCGATTGGCGCGGCCAATGAGTGAGTCAAGAGGAACGGAAGGTAAATGTTGTACCTGACCACCTTATTCCCCTATACTCCTGACCGTTCATATAGGTGAGGGGATGTATCTACGGGGCAACCCTACGCACTTTTTTACCTAAAGTATTCCCGTTGATCGTATAAGAATTTTTGTATATTTGGGCCACTCATTTCCATGCAGGCCACAGCCTTTTACCCAATAGGGCTTGGCACTTACCACCATCCTTTTTCACTCTTTTATTTTCTCCCATTCATCTACTGATCTCCATCTTCTATGCAAGGGAAGGTAAAATTTGTCAATCCTCATCCTCAGCGCGACGATTTCTTTTTTGTCCTGCGCCAGCGAGTCAATGAGTACTTCGAAAGCAGTAACCGCTCCAAATACGGCGACTGGCGCATGTACACCAAGACTGCGGCGATGTTTGCGATGTTCTTTGTGCCCTATGGGCTCATCCTCAGCAACACGCTCTCGCCTTGGGCGATGTTTTTGTGCGCGATCGTGATGGGCTTTGGGGTGGCGGGCATCGGGCTCTCCATCATGCATGACGCCAATCACGGTGCGTACTCCAGCAACCCTACGGTCAACAAGCTCATGGGTCTCTCGCTCAATCTGGTAGGCGCTTGCGCGTTCAACTGGAAGATCCAGCACAACGTGATGCACCACATGTACACCAACATCCACGGCCTGGATGAGGACATTCGCGACCGACCCATCATCCGCCTCACTCCTCACGCTGAGCGCTTTTGGTGGCATCGTTTCCAGCACATCTACGCCCTGATCATCTATGGGCTGCAAACCATCGACTGGATCATGAGCAAAGATTTCACCCAGTTGGTAGACTACTACAAGGCTGGCGTGATCAAGAAACGCGACATGCAACGAGAACTGCTGATTCTATCAGCTACCAAGCTGCTCTATGTCTTCTACATCGTGGTGCTGCCCCTTTGGCTGGTCGATATCACTTGGTGGCAGTGGCTCATTGGCTTTGTGGCCATGCACTACGTTACGGGCTTCACCTTGGCCGTGATCTTTCAGGTAGCGCACGTGGTCGAAGAGACCGCTATGCCCTTGCCCAACGAGCAAGGCAACATCGAAAACCTCTGGGCCATCCATCAGATGGAGACCACCGCCAACTTTGCCAACGACAACAAGGTCCTCAACTGGTACGTCGGTGGCCTCAACTTTCAGGTGGAGCACCACCTCTTTCCACGCATTTGCCACGTACACTACCCCGCCATCTCCAAGATCGTAAAGGAGACCGCTAAGGAGTATGGTGTACCCTACCATCAGAAAAAGACCCTGATCGGAGCCGTAGGCTCGCACCTACGCCTGCTCAAGCGCCTGGGTACTACCGAGGCCCACGAACTGGCCGGTGTGCACCTGCACTGATCGTGCTTGTGGGTAGCTCCTCAATTTAGGGCACAAAGCTGATTTTGGCTATGACAGGTACCGCCTCCGGGTAGGTACCTGTTTTGTTTTATCCTTACACTAGGCATTAGTTTCGACCCGAAAAATGTGCCTCTTAGAGCTTCAGAGAGATATTTTGAGTGATACTCATCCCTTATCTAAGCTAAGGTGTGCCGTTAATTCTAGACAAATAGCTCTGATTGGCTCTGCGCAGCCTGGGCAACTCACCTATATGAACGGCTAGGGGTATAAGGGAAATAAGGTATAAGTAGGCTGTGCAGAATGCCAGGGTTACAGAAAAAAAACTGAGT
>CAYVAP010000962.1:0-1863 GCA_964449365.1 uncultured Bacteroidia bacterium | reverse complement strand
TGGGGTATCGACCCAAGTTGTTTTACAAGTTGGGCTCGCGGATGGAGATGTCCTGAATATTTGCCGTCGAGTGCCCAAAGAAGTGCAGAAAGTTCACCCCATTACCGATCCGGTCGTGGTAGGTCGCATTATCAGGGTCAACGATCACGTTCGAGCTGCGCTTCTGAAAGTAAAAAGGAGTGCCCCCGAAAGGCTCATTTTCGTAGACATCCAGGGCAAAGCGAAAAGATGACTCGATATCGTTTTGCTCACTGGCGCTAGCTCCCCCGCCCAGAAAGACCCCTTCTTTCATCCAGCTCTCCCAGCGAGTATGCTCATATTCGTTGACCTTGTCGAGATAAGCATAGCCTTGCTCGTTGTTGCGGAGGTTGACCCGCCCAATCGCTGCCTGTGGATCCACTTTGGGGCTCATTTGATCATAGTGCCCGATAAATTCGAAGTCAGAGGAAGGATAGCCAAAGGTCGGCACCACAGGGGTGTTGCCGATCTTGCGCAGCTCGTGCATCCCCTTGCCCCACAGCAAAAAGTACTTGGGCCGGATAGACCAGTTGTCGAGGGCATCCTTACAAAAGCGCTTGAGGGCCCAAGGCGTGGGCGAGCCGTAGCCAAACTCGTCGTAGATTTCATCTACATATACCACCCGCACCCCATTGATGGGGTTGACCGTGGCGGTATCGCGATAGGTGGCCATGGCTTCAGCCGATTCTCGCAAGGCTCGATGCGAGATGATCACGTACTCCGCGCTGCCCTGATGCAGTTGGTTGAGGCTAGGCGTTTCGATGCGTGGCTTGCGAATGCCTCGCTCGGTGGCCACGTAGAGGTCGCGCTGGTCGGGAAAGCCCTGAATGATCACCTGAGCGGTGCCATTTTGGATTAGCCCCACGTTGCGCACCTGATTACTGGGATCGTAGACGTAGATCGAGTCGCTGCCCACGACGTTGGTGAGGCGCAGCAACTGCTTGCTGCCGTAGTCATAGTCGGCCACTACCAAGGTCGAATCTCCCATCATGTTGGGGGCGCGGTCGTAAGTGACGGCGGCCCAGCAGACGTTGTTGTTGTCGACTTCGAAGCGCTTGGCTTCGAAGGTCAGGTCGGTGGTAGTCCCGTTGAGAGACGCGCTGACCTCCCGGGTATAGGTCTTGATGTAGATATTGGAGTTGCTACCTTCGGAGCCGATCACGGTGTCGAGAAAGGTGCTGCCGTTGAGTTTGAGCTCGAGGTGGTGAGGACTTTGCGAGCGGCCAAAAACTCGGGCTTGCACCAGCACCGGGCTGCCATTGATCGGCTGCGGCGTATTGAGCGATACCGTAGTGGTCGCACTAGGGCCATAGCTGAAGCCAGGCCCCATGTAGCCTTCGCCCGTTACGAAATTGGTATTGAGCGAGAAGAATTCATTGTAGCTGCCGCCCCCGCCTACTTGATAAGCGCCGCCCAGGTAGTCGCGCCGAGCGCGGTAGCGAAAGCTGCTCAAGGGCGAGTAGAGTTGATAGGTAGGGTCAAAGATGCGAAAGATCCGCTGACCGGGCAGGCTGCCCCAGGTGAGAAAATAAGCCGCCTCATCGCCGTAGAGGCTCACCGCCTTGTTGGGCTGGAGGTTGGCGCGATGCAAGCCCGTGATAGGGTCGCGGTACATGATCGAGTCGATGCGCCCGTCGTTGCGCTGCCCAAAAAATTCCAGGAAGTTGAACTGCCCCCCCACGTTTGAGACATAAATAGGGACCTCGCGCCCCCGAAAAATCAAGCGGAGGTTGCGGCTGGGGATGCTCGCCGGGTCATAGCCTGCTGCTTGCAGATCCTCAGCGGTGAGTCGGTAGATCCCGTCTTCGCTCACCACCAATTTCACGTAAGGCTGGTTTGGGTTGC
>CAYVAP010000961.1:0-1864 GCA_964449365.1 uncultured Bacteroidia bacterium | reverse complement strand
GGCTTTGCGGTTATAACAAGGTTGGCAGCGGATGCGACAAAATGAGATGCGCCCAATGGATGATGTCCATTAGTCTGATTGTAGCGTTGTAAGACACTATAACTTATGGATAACAAGGCCATTCAATCAATCAACCACTCTACCATTCAATCACTTTGAAGTATAGTAACAAGCCGCCCACATCCCACATACATATCTATATCGTTAGATTTGGCATTGATAAATGTCATTGGAGAATCACAGGCATCCTCCGAGCTTTAAAATTAAATCATTCGACATCCCTAACTATCTGATTTATGACTGCAACAAGAAAGCTCGCGGCACTGGTAACCGGCGCCAACGGAGGATTGGGTACTGCCATGTGCCAAAAACTACAAGACGATGGCTATCAAGTGATTGCGAACTATCGCAGCCTCAAGAAGGCCGAGATCTGGGCCGAAAAACAAAAGGAAAAAGGCTACGAGTTCGAGATGTACCAGGCGGATGTCGCTGATTTTGGTCAGGTAGGGGAGATGGTGGCCAAGATCAAAGCAGAGATAGGGCCCATCGATGTCTTGGTGAACAATGCGGGGATCACACGCGATACCTCATTCCACAAAATGACGCCTGAGCAATGGCACGCGGTGATTAGCACCAACCTCAACAGCGTATTCAACACGTGCCGCCATGTGATCGAAGATATGCGCAAGCGCGAGTTTGGCCGCATTATCAACATTTCCTCGGTCAATGGTCAGCGCGGGCAGTGGGGGCAAGCCAACTACTCTGCGGCCAAGGCTGGTATCCACGGCTTTACCAAGACCCTGGCCATGGAGGTCGCCAAGAAAGGCATTACCGTCAACACTATTTCTCCGGGTTACATCGCGACCGACATGGTGCTGGCGGTACCCGAAGACGTTCGCGCCAAAATCGTGGCTCAAATTCCGGTAGGCCGCCTCGGCGGTACCCAAGAGATCGCTCACCTGGTATCCTTCCTGGCTTCCGAGGGGGCGGCCTTCATCACCGGGGCCAATTACGCCATCAATGGTGGACAACACGTGTACTGATTGGGCATAGATTACGAATCTCGAATCCCTGATTCTTTCATTCGCTCGCCCTGCCATTCACTTCTCGCGTTCCTAAGAACCAAACGGGTCAAAAGGGCAGTTTCATTTCTGAACGACTGAACGACATCAGCCCCATCGGGGCACACACACAGGCATCAAACGCCCGACACAGCTGTGCCGGGCGTTTTTTATTTCGAAGGCCGAATCTAGAATTTTCCCTATCGAATGAAGCGCAACACAAAGTTGCGGGTAAACTCCGCGATATCTTCGTCGTTGGCTAGCTCTAGGTGAAGACCGTCATCGCTCTTGCGCTTCTCGATAGCCTGCTGAATGGGGCCGTTGTAAATCTCAGGGTAACTGATCGACGAGAAATACGTCGAGAGCGCTTCGTCTTCGAAGTGGAAGTAGAGCACGTTGTTGGCGTTGCGATCCAGCTCCAGCACGATGGTAAACCTGTCCTTTTGCTTCTCGCCATCAGCCGAGATGGTCCCGTACTGATAGACAATCTTGGAGTTGACCATCTTGTTGAGGGGCTGGCCACCGATGCCCACCAGCCCCACGTTGGCGTCGCCATCGAGAGCGTTGTAGTCGGGGTCGTAGCGAAAATGTACGTTGGAGAGCAGCAGCGTGAAGCCCAGTTGGTCTGCGAGTTTGATCGAGGTGGGCGTGGCCATGGCGGTCTCCACTTGATTGATAAATTCGCGGGTTTTTCGCTCGCCTTTGTCCCCTTCGTCCAGCAACTCTGCCGCCGCCTCTTTGAAAGCTGGCTCCTGGAAGGCAATATCGGGGTTGCCGATGATCAGGGGCTGCAGCAGCTTCAC
>CAYVAP010000960.1:0-1868 GCA_964449365.1 uncultured Bacteroidia bacterium | reverse complement strand
TCTCAAAGTCTCACTATCTCAGGATCTCACCATCTCAGGATCTCACCATCTCACTATCACTCTTTGATCGATCTCTAGCCGAATGAGGGAAGTTATTTTTCTCGCGTTACTTAGGAATCGATTCTGTCCTACTCCATCCGAATAATCCGGGCCAACTGCGCTTGAGCGGTGGGCAAGGTCTCGCCCAGATCGGCCCCGATGTAGCTAGGGTCAGCTACGATGTAGCGTTTGCCACCTTGGCTGACCCAGTCGCCATTGACCTTGCCCGAAAAGTGTACGGCGGTGGCAGCATGGCCGGGGTAGAGTAGCCCTACCACTTCTAACCCGGTGATCTCGTGCACCAGATAGGCCAGGAGGATGGCGCGGTCCTCACAGTCGGAGTAGGGGAAGTAGAGCGTTTCATCGGCAAAGAGATAGCGCTCGCCGCCAAATTGCTCGGCGTCGGTCTGGTAGGGCATGGCCTGCACGAAGTGCAGCAGAAAATTGACGGTCTCTACCTCGCGGTTGGTGCCTGGGGAAATGGGCAGACGGCGCACCATGCGCTGGAGGGTGTCGACTAGCTCGCGCTGGGTTTCTTCTGAAGCCGGGGCGCTGAGATAGATCGAGAGATCAACGAAGGGATAGGTGTTGTAGAATGCCACCAGATTGCGGTTGGCACTCATGGGCACCCGGTACTTGTGGCCGCGATACTCAAAGCTGATGGTACGCTGCCGGGGGGCAGACCGAAAGCGAGGGGCTTGCTTTACCCGCAGGTCCATGATGCGAGTCGCTTCAGGGTATTGGTGTTGAAAGATATGAGCTTCCCCCACGTCGAGGTCGTTTCCTTCCAGATCGATGGCGTAGAGTTTCTGGCCTTTGCCACTGAGGTAGGTCTTGCCGTAGAGGGTCTGCTTAGTCGGGATGAGCAGGTGCAACCGGTCCCGCTCGTAAGCGACTGTCGTGATGTAGCCCATTTTGGAGAGCAAAAACCATTGCAGCAATACGCGGGCGTTTTTGTCATCAGGGATGACCTTTTTGCTCGCGTGGGCCACCAGTTGGGCATAGCCCCAATCGTTGAGGCGCTGACTGCGAGCCTGACGGGTGAGTTGGTAGAGCAGCAATTCGTACTCGGTCTGTTCGAGGCGCTCCCAGCCTTCCGCGATGCGGTGCTCGGTCAATCGTCCGCTGAGGCGAAAGCGCATGCGGGGATCGTAGCGCAGCTCAAAGCGATCGCCAAAATACTCGGCCTGAGCGGCCGCTTCAAGGGTGGCTACCTCGCGCTGCACGTGGTCGGGCACGGGGGCTAGGGGCTGCACCGGATCGAGGGCTTCGGATGGCTGCTCTAGGGTGATAGTGTGTGCCTGATGCGGGATGGCATTGAGCTTGCGATCTTTATCCCATCCTTTGGGTATCAGGTTAGGGTCGTAGACTTTGGGGGTGCTCGGTTCTGGGATTTCGGGAATGGGTAGCCCTTGCTGCAAGTCCGTCTTGACCCAGAGGCGCCGCATTTGGTTGGTGAAGGCCAAATTGACCCGCTCTTGCTGCGCTTGACGGCGAGCGTCGACTCGCTGTTCCATGGCTTTGAGGCGCTGTTCCCAATTTTGGGCAAAGCCCAGAGAACTGATACCAGCGAGAATCACGGCGATGAGAAACGCACGTTTCATATCCGGTTGAGTTTGGTCATGAGTCATATTACTTCAACAACCGGCATGCGCAAATCGAAAATATCTACGCAGTCGCTTGACTGAAGGTTTGAATTTCGCGACAGAGAGGCTAGTGCTTCGCATTCGCAATTCGGAATTCGCAATTCGGAATTCGTAATTGGAAGCAAACATAGCCGCTTGGCGCGGCCACTGAGTGAGCCAATATGTGGGGGGCTGGCCTGTGCC
>CAYVAP010000959.1:0-1869 GCA_964449365.1 uncultured Bacteroidia bacterium | reverse complement strand
CTTCTTTGGGGTGCATCGGCGCGAGGGGCAGCTCCTGCTGCAAAACATCTTCAAAGGCTTCAGCGATCAATATCGCATGTGGGCCATTCGCAGCCTAGCCCAATGGGAAGGGCCACGCCCCAGTGTGCCTTTTTTGCACATTCATGGTACGCGCGACCAGGTCTTTCCGATCCGGCGCATCTCGGGCGTTACCCCGGTGGCTGGGGGCACACATTTCACGGTTTACCAAGACGCAGAGCAGGTTTATCATTACCTCGATACCTGGATCAAACAATGAATTTTTCCGTTGCGCCGTGTGCATACAATCCCTATCTTTGCCTGTTCAAAAAATTGAACTTGACAAATCTGACCATCTAGATGTATCTGTACAAGGAACTGAAGCAGGAAATTTTTGAGAAATATGGCAACAAAGGTGCCAACGACACCGGTTCGCCAGAGTCTCAGGTTGCGCTGTTTACCTACCGCATCCAGCATTTGACTGAGCACCTCAAGAAGAATAAGAAGGACAAATCTACCCAAGCCGGCCTACAGCGCCTCGTGGGTAAGCGTCGCCGTTTGCTCGACTACCTCAAACAGAAGGATATCGCGCGCTACCGTGCGCTGATCGCCGAGTTGGGCTTGCGTAGGTAATGATCAGAGGCATCCCCTCAACGTCATTGCGCATCATTGACCGATGTGAGGCGATCAATACCGCGCCTCCCCCCACCACAAAGAGCACCAGGTTCGTGTTGAGTACTTGCTCAATGCACATGCTGTTAGCCCGAGCTGACGGCATGCTCCCACGGTGATCCTTGTGGTTTCCCTATTTTGGAATTGAATGTAAGTTACTGATATGCAAGTTGTAAAAAAAACCGCGACCTTACCCGATGGCCGGGAGATTACCCTGGAGACCGGGGCCCTGGCTAAGCAGGCAGATGGTTCGGTGTTGCTCACTTGTGGGGAAACCGTGCTACTCGCTACCGTGGTTGCTCGCAAGGAGATCAACGTCGAAACCGACTTTCTCCCGCTCTCTGTTGACTACATGGAGAAATTTGCCGCCTCGGGTCGCTTCCCAGGAGGCTTTTTCAAGCGCGATGGCCGGATGGGCGAGAATGAAATCCTCACCTCGCGCCTCATCGACCGCGCCATTCGTCCCCTTTTCCCTGACGATTATCATGGCGACACTCAGGTGATGGTGCAGCTCTTCAGCTCTGACTCTAAAGAGCAGCCCGATGCCCTTGCTTGCCTGGCCGTCTCAGCTGCCCTGATGGTCAGCGACATTCCCTTCCCCGACCCTGTGGCAGAAGTCCGGGTAGCCCGCCACAACGGCGAGTTCGTCATCAATCCTCCTGTCCATCTGATGGAAGAATGCGACCTCGACCTGATGGTTGCTGCTACCTCTGACTCGATCAACATGGTCGAAGGCGAAATGAAAGAGGTCAGCGAAGAGACGATGCTAGAGGCTCTCAAAGTTGC
Organism: uncultured Bacteroidia bacterium; assembly: GCA_964449365.1. Taxonomy (GTDB): domain Bacteria; phylum Bacteroidota; class Bacteroidia; order J057; family J057; genus CAYVAP01. The sequence goes on along the minus strand of CAYVAP010000959.1, from coordinate 414 downwards.
CCACGATGCCATCAAGATCCTCAATCAGGCGCAAGCAGAACTGCGGGCCGAGGCAGGCAAGCCTACTCGTGAGTACGATACCCTCCCCTTAGACGAATCCCTTTACCAAGCCATCAAGGAAAAGGTTTCGGCAACCATCGAAGAGGTAGCGCGTGGTGCCTTTGGCAAGGAAGAGCGCTCTGAGCGCATTAGAGCGATCAAGGACCAGGTCAAAGAAGAACTCACCCCCGGTGAGGGCGATGAAGAAGACGAATACTTCAGCGCCAAATTTAGCCAGTATTTCAAGTCCATCCAGAAAGAAATCGTGCGCCACATCACGGTCACAGAAAAGCGCCGACTCGACGGCCGTGCCCTGGATGAAATCCGCGACATCTGGTGTCAGGTCGGTACCCTACCCCGCTCGCACGGCTCCTC
>CAYVAP010000958.1:0-1869 GCA_964449365.1 uncultured Bacteroidia bacterium | reverse complement strand
CAGCCAACGCTTCTATCAGGAAACTGCGGAGGAGGAAAACCTGTATTACCTAGTGTTCGATCCCGATTCATCTAACCTCTTGTCATGGCACCCTTAACGACTGAAAAAGCTACCCGCTATCGTCAGCTCATTCGGCAAGTGATGACTGAGCACGCTCCCTACCACGGTGTTCGTAAGTTGGAAGAGTTTGATACGCATTTCCTCTGTGATGATGAGCAGGGCCACTACTACATCATGCGGGTCGGCTGGGACGGGCTCACCCGCATACACGCGTGTCTGATCCACGTCGATCTCAAGGGCGAAAAAATCTGGGTCCAACGAGATGGCACAGAGTATGGCGTTGCGAACGAGTTTGTAGATCTCGGCGTCCCGCGCGAAGACATCGTGCTGGGGTTCCAAGCGCCGTATAAACGACCCTACACAGACTTCGCAACGGCCTGAGCATCATGTAGGGCAGATGAGGATGCAAGTGCCCGTGATATTGAACTTCTTCTTCATGCGGTGAATATACGCCAAAAGGCGCTTGACTCGCTGTGTCACAGGCTCACTGAAAAGCCCTGCTCAGCCCTCCACCCCAAAGCGCAGCCGCCACTCCGTCCCTCCCTCAGCTACCACCGACACCTCCCCATACATCTGCTCGCTCATGGTCTGCACCAGTTGCAGGCCGTAGGAGGAGGCTGCCATCGGGTCAAAGCCTGGCGGCAGCCCCGGCCCGCGGTCGGCCACGAGCAGTTCGGCGGTCTGGGCGTCGAGCAGGCGCAGCGTCACGCGCAGGTAAGGTACATGCGGCAGGGCGTACTTCAGGGCGTTGGTGAGCCACTCGTTGGCGATCAGCCCCAGGGGGATGCCCTGGTCCACGTCCACGGCAAAGTCGGCCAGGCTCAGCTCTAGCTCGATGCGGGCAGCGGGAAAGCCGTAGGCGCTGAGCAGGTTGTGGGTCAGGGTATGCAGGTAATCGCGCAGGTTGATCTCGCTCACATCTTCACCCTGGTAGAGCATGGTGTGCAGCAGCGACATGGTGTCCATGCGTTGCTGGCTTACCTTGAGGGCATCCTTGGTCTCCTGATGGGGAGCCTGACGGCCTTGCAGCATGAGCAGCCCGGAGATCTGCTGGAGGTTGTTTTTGACGCGGTGGTTGAGCTCACGCAGGAGGGTTTCGTTGCGGTCGCGTTGTTGGGTGACCTCAGCGGTGAGTTTGCGTTGTTGCTCGCGGCTGCGGTAGAGGGAGAAGGCCAGCACCCCAGCGGCCAATAGCCCAATCCCGATGGCAGCAGCGAGAAGTAGGTTTTGCCGGGCGCTTTGCTCGGCGAGCTGGCGCTCGCGGGTTTGCAGGTCGCGTTCAGCGGCGATTTGGTTGGTGCGGTAGCGGGTTTCGGCCATTTGGGTGGCTACCGCGAACTTCGTCTCCATCTTCTTTTCCAGCACTGTCTGGTACTGCTCTGCCGCCTGCTGGGCTTGCTCCATGTCTCCCCGCTGTTGCCAGGCCTGCATACGCAGAAAGAAAACATTTTCGAGATGGCCATCCGTCAGTTGTTTTTCAGGCTGAGCGGTGATCCGGTCAGCCATTTTTAGGGCCGCTTCTGGCTGCTTGAGCCAGAGATAGCAAGTCCCCATCATGTACCACAGATGATCTTCTGAGAATATCCGGGGAATGTTGGCCGGCGCCTGCTCAACGTCCCGAAATGCTGCCAGCGCCGCAGCATGGTCTTTGGCAAACATGAACTTGGCGCATGCTCGGAAGAAGTCAAAGACCAACTCAAGGGCTGCGCCCCCCATTTTTTCTTTCCCCTGTGCCAGGCTATCAAAAGCGACATACAGCTCTTCATCCGCTTGCTCGATCGCCTGCGCCATCCCCAGCGCCAGAAACTG
>CAYVAP010000957.1:0-1872 GCA_964449365.1 uncultured Bacteroidia bacterium | reverse complement strand
TCTCTCGACCTCTCAACCTCTCGACCTCTCAACCTCTCAACCTCTCAACCTCTCAACCTCTCGACCTCTCGACCTCTCGACCTCTCAACCTCCTATGCTCAAGCGAAGAAGGCCAACTTATTTTTTGAGCGTAATTAAGGACGGGTCTTCCCTCTATCTTCCATCACTCAAGCTCCACCAATGCTCCGACTCAAGCCTTACCACACCAAACGCTGGCTCTCCAGCAAGCCCTACCACAAGCCTACCGCCTACGACGAAGAGATGACCCTAGTGGGGCGGGAATTGGAGGCAGACCTCAAGGGCCTTGCTTACCTGTGGCGAGAAATGGAGATCGATACCATGACTCAGCATGAGTTGATCAACCTGGTCCTGGGCTACCTCGAAGACCAGGTCAGTCAGGTAGGATTCTGGCGAGCTTTTACCCAGCGCAATGAGCAACTCATCGGCAAACCGCTGCCTTTCTGGAACCTCGATGACTATGAGCCTGACCAAGTCAACCTAGCCGATACCTACTATCTGGTCTGGCATTTCCTCAACACCTGGACCGATAGGATCTGGGCACCGGATGCAGAGTTTATCCAAACCGTCGCCGAGCGGCTGTACCACCGCCTGGCCGATGCCTACGAATACGTGCCTGAAACCGACTACTTTGAAGCGTACCTGAGCATCAAACCCGAAGATGACTTTTTTGCCGTCAAGGCCAAACTCATCTGGTGGGCACGCGCTGGATATCTGTTGAGAGACGAATTTGGGCAGAGCATCATGCAGGGCGTACTCTCGGTCCAGGAAAATAACCCTAAACTGGCTAAAATAATCGAGCCATCCGCCCTGATCTACTCGATGCAAGATCCCTACCTCTACGTTCAGCGCAGTAGCTATGCAGCGATGACGGTCCCCGAGTGGATGGCCAAGGTGGTCAGGGGATCAGACGAGGTCAAAGCCTCGCTGCTGGCGATGAAGCGCTACTTCAATGGTAAGTTTCGCTACGAAGGCACCGATGAAAACTATCACCACTTCGTACATCCTCACAATGGGCGCAGCTATCCACTACGCATTGAGGACTTTCCCCTCCAGCAATCTGACCTTTCAGTCGGTGAATTTATGCAATTTCCGCTAGTACCCTGGCAAGGCAAGTGGTACATGAGTGGCCTAGCGACTAAAGCATCGCCCGACGAGCCTGACTCTCAGACCCAGGCTCACAGTGGGGTCCATTACAAATATGCCAGCGAGGCAGAGCAAGCCACGATGCGCGAGAGTGTGGAGCTGATGGAGCAAGCCTTTCTGGAGACCTTTAGCCAGCCCGTCGTTTTATTTGACTCTGAAGAAAAGGCCCAAAAAAAGCTGCGTGAGTATACCGAACGATATCAGCAGATGGCTTGGGATAAGATTCCCCCGCATGAACGCCCCCAAACCAGACCAGAGGTACCTCATTCCGACTTCATCATCGGAACCAGCGATGAGCAGGGCCGCCTTGGGGTGGTGTTAATCGCTGGCCAAGGGCTCCGCGTTCTACCCCGATTGTACGAACTGGTAGAAAAGCTGCGGCAGGAGGATCCCTTACCTCGCGCAGAAGCGCAGCAACTATTCTGGCGATGGCTGGGAGAAGAGTGCCCGCCTACCATAACCCAATACTTACTCGACCACGAGCCGACCCATCAGTTGAAGCTACCCATGCCAAGCAAGGTCGACTGGATACCAGAGCTCCCCTTCTTGCAGCGGTACTTTTTTCCTAAATCCTTTGATGAGCCTACGCCTGAAATGTCCGCAGTGATATGGAAAACAGACTAAGCAACTTACCTTTCTGAAATAAAAAAGCCCATACTACTGGACATGAGCTTTTGGCGCGCTCGTTTTTGGACAAGATGGACAAGA
>CAYVAP010000956.1:0-1874 GCA_964449365.1 uncultured Bacteroidia bacterium | reverse complement strand
GCTTTGCGGTTATAACAAGGTTGGCAGCGGATGCGACAAAATGAGATGCGCCCCTAAGAGGCTGTTTGGGTTTTGAGAAGGAAATTTTTCGAGGAATATCGAGATATTCCGAGGAAAATTGACGCACTCAGACTCATACCTGGGTCCCTTTATCCCAGGTACTCGTGGCAGGACAAGTTTGGGCCATAAAGGAGAAATCCAACCAGCCTCTAAGGGCTGGGGGGGGGGTAGGGCAGCTCAGCTACCTGAAGGGGGCCACAGGGGCATGGAGGAAATAGGGGTTTCGGCACAGACCGGTCCCCGGGTTGGTTTACTGAGTGGCTGCACTCAGCGGCCCATTTGACTACGATCGGTTGAGTACTCACTTCGAACTTCATTTGCCGGAATTACGAATCTCGAATTTCCAACGCTTCTTCACCTCATACTGCGCACCTTTGGGGGTGAGGGTCGATTGCCAGAGCACGACGTGCTTGACGGGCAAAGGGGGCGGAGCTGGTATCCCTAGCGGCCAGCCTGAGCCGTCCCACTCGCGTAGGCGCGCAAGGGTAACGTGCGGGATGGGGCTTTTGCGCATCTGAATGCTGGGGTCGATTTGCTGGTAAAGGGCGTGAAGCTGCTGCACCAGTGCGCGAAAGGCTTCGTGCTTGTGGTAGCGTGCCCAGATCATGCGAGGGCTGCGTGGTTTGGGTGCGAGCACGTAGCGGTCAAAGGTCAAGGTAAACCCTTCCCCCTCAGCCAAGGCCAGGTCGAGCAGGGCGTAGAGGTTGTCGGTCATCTCGATGGGCACCGCCCCGAAGAAGTACAGGGTGAGGTGGAGATTTTCGGGAGGTATCCAGCGCAGTCCGGGAGTCTGGATGCCATGTGTCTGCGTCAGCACCTGCCGGGTGGCCCGGTCAAGGGGGATACCGAGAAATAGCCGTTGTTCCATACCGGCAACATACAAAATCGCCGCCGGGAGAAAGTCCCAACGGCGATCTATGAGATAGTACTGGCTAGTGCTTCGCATTCGAAATTCGTAATCAGAAATTCGTAATTGGAAGTGCTGCTGGTCAAGATTCTATGCGAATTTCGAATGGTTAATTACTTCATTCCGAAGGCGCTAGGTAGTAGGGTCAAATCAGCTCGTGGAGGCGCTGAATCACGATGCGATCGCGGTTTTCCTCGCGGAACTGCAATTGCGACTCGACCTTTTGCAGCGTCTGGCGCAGCGAATCGAGCACGTCGCGCTGAGCCCCGAGAGCAGGCTCTGCTTCTGCCTGGTCGAGCTTGTTGCGCAGGGCGCGAGCCTCCCACTGCTTTTGCTGTAGCGATACGTCGAAGATCTCATAAAGCAAGTCTTGCATCTGATCCCGGACTACCTCTTGGTCCTCCTTCGAGAGCGACGCATAACTAGCATGCAAACGGTTTAGCTCGGCCTCTTTGTGGGAGAGTAGCGCATCCCAGTTGGTAGGAGCCTGCACCGCAGGAGAAACATGACGCGAGCGGTCAGTGATCGGCTGGGCCGAAGCAGCAAGGGTGATCAAGAGCAGGATAGGAAGAACGAGATATTTCATATCAAAGAACCCGATTGATTAATTCTTGATTCGAAGATAGAAGTACCCCCCACCGTATCCAATGAAGCTGGGTTGAGCGGCCAATCTCCAGGGTTAAGCGACCGGATTCATCGCTTGATTTACACATGGCGTGAATAGTCCGCAGAAATTTATTTACGAAAATATGAAAAATATAACTACCCATTTTAGGGACAGTACACGAAAGGTGGTTGCCAGGCAGGGCAGCTTTCTCACCTATATGAACGGCTAGGGGTGTAAGGTAGTCAGGTACAGCGTTTACCTACCGTTCATATTGGTTCACTCAGTGGCCGCGCCAAGCGG
>CAYVAP010000955.1:0-1877 GCA_964449365.1 uncultured Bacteroidia bacterium | reverse complement strand
AACAGGCGCTTGAGCAGGTCATTGGTGCTGGTCTCGGCCCAGTAGGAGCGCAGCCTATGCTTGGGTGAGGCGATAAAATTAAGAATAGACCAAGGATTGAAGAGGGTATAGTCGCCGATTTTATAACCGTTGTACCAATCCTGAATGCCATCCCATTCCTGGCCGTTTAGCTCAAAGTCGCGTAGCATCTGCTTGACTTCCTCGGGCGTGAACCCAAAGTGCTGGGCCATGTGTTCTTCCAACATGGAATAAACGCCGGGATTATTCAGCCCCGAAAAGATTGATTCTTTGGTGATGCGCATGATGCCAGAGAGCACCCCCTTGGCCAGGTGGACGTTGTCCTTGAGCCCTGCGCCCAGGAAGTCGCGCATGAACGCGATCATCTCTTCGTAGTAATGGCCCAGGTAGGCCGAGACCACCGGCGAGTCATATTCGTCGATGAGGATGATGACCTCCCGCCCATGGTAGTGAAAGAGGGCATCGGACAGTTTTTTGAGCAGGGGAGCGGCTTGTTTGGGCGAAAGTTGACTGTCGAGTACGCTCTGTAAAAATCCCCGCGTTTGGTGGGGCAAATCGGGCCAGGCCAGCAGGTAGGCGTGATCCTCTACGATGCTGCTCAGTACGTACTGAAACTTGGTCCAGGCCCCGTCCCACCCGGCATCTCGTACCTCCTTGAGCGAAAAAAAGATCACCGGATAGGCCCCCATGTGCTTCAGGTAGCGCTCGCCCGCCTGCATGATGGCCAGCCCCTCGAAGCAGTCGCGGTAGTCGGCGTCATGACCATAAAAATAGCGCAACATGCTCATGTTGAGGGTCTTACCAAAGCGGCGCGGCCGCGCAAAGAGGCACACATGCGCCGCGTCGATCAGGTCGCGGATCAGTAGCGATTTGTCGACGTAGTACATCTCGTCTCGGCGGATGCGGGCAAAGTCAGAGAGGCCAATGGGTAATTGTCGCATAGGCAAAGATACGATCTGTGGGGGAAGTTGCCATGGTTTTGGGTCCACCAAGGGTAAACGCTAGGTTCTAATTGAAGGGGAAAACTGCGCAGAGGTATTGCTGGTCAATCTTTGCGTTCAATGGCTTTCGTTTTTCCACATTTAGTAACGCTCAAAAAATAAGTTGGCCTTCTTCGCTTGAAGATAGGAGATTGAGAGGTCGAGAGGTCGAGACTAAGAGATTGTACGTCCCAAAGTCTCAGGATCTCACCATCTCACTGTCTCACTATCCCTCCTCGATCTGAAACGAGATCTCTAACCGAATTAGGGAAGTTATTTTTCTCGCGTTACTAAGCAGCGATTTCCTTTAATCTTCCGGGGATATCCTTAAGTTTTTTGAGGAGAAAAGATGCTTATTAAAATGCACAAAAGTGTGTAGATTTTGGGCGTCAGGTATCCCGCATTCGTTCCATGCATGAGCCGTTTTCCTTTCTCTATCGACATGAAGCTTTTTGCCAGATTTTTGGTCTGCTATCTGCTGTGGGGTCTGGTCAGTCAGCAGGTTTGCGCGCAGAATCAGGCAATGATCGACTCGCTCCAGCACCTGCTGGAAACCGGTGTCTCGGCCAACAAGGAGGTGAATGTGTACGTGAATTTGGCCGAAGCCTACCTGTTCCATGACTCTTTGTTGGTCGTAGCCTATGCGAATCAAGCCATTGAACTCGCCGAGGACATCGACTATCCCAAGGGGAAGATTGATGCCATGAACGCAGTAGGGCAGCTAAACTTGTTGCAGGGGGATTATCCCGTGGCCGAAGCTGGTTTTATTGAGATGGTAGAAGCATCAAGACGCATCCATTATCAACGGGGAGAAGCCAGGGGATGGAATGGCCTCGGGACAGTGTACCTCTATCAAGGCGATAATCCCCAAGCCCTGAC
>CAYVAP010000954.1:0-1880 GCA_964449365.1 uncultured Bacteroidia bacterium | reverse complement strand
GGTCCACAACAGTGTCTCTATCCAAGGCGACAACGTTGGCAATCTTTACGCCTATTATACCAATGCCACGGGAGGCAATCACATCGTTCAGAACAATATTTTCGCGAATACCGCTGGCAGCCTAGCGATCTATTGTGCCAATGCCACCGGGCTAGGGACTGCCAATCACAACGATCTTTACAATCAGGTGGGTGCCATTGGCTACTTCAACGGCATAAGCTGCGCCGATCTGGCAGCCTGGCAGACTACCACCGGTCAAGACGTCAACTCCATGAGCGTAGACCCCCTGTTTGCAGGGACCAATGACCTACGAGTGGCTGCGGTCGAACTCAACGATACCGGAACGCCCGTGGCAGCCGTCAACCTCGACTATCAAGCGGAGGGGCGCGATCCTACCAATCCCGACATTGGGGCAGATGAATTCACCCCCCAGATTTTCAACCTGACCGCTGAGGTCTGTGTCTCCGCCGATGCCATCGAGTCTACTGGGTCAGGCCAATGGCAATACCTCTACGCCAACCGCCAGCTAGTAGCCGCCATCAACGACAATGGCAACAACCTGGGGACGGTAACGGCTGAGGTCTACCTTCACAGCGGAATGGTGCGACAAGCGCCCAACAGTGATCAGTATCTCGACCGCAACTGGACCATCCAGATCTCTGGGGCGGTGAGCAGTGGCACGGTGACCACGCGCTTGTACTTTCTCGACAGTGAATTGGCCGCTCTGATCGCGGCTGATCCCACCGTCACTGCTGCGGGCGACCTAGGCTGTACGCGCTACTCGGGCAGCAACCAAAACTGCGACTTCTCCGACAACCAGGCTGGCCTGAGCTACTATGCCTTTTACCCTTCGGTAGACGTGATCAACGCTCAGCCTTACGGTAGCGATCATTCGGCAGAGGTCGAAATGGAAGATTTCTCAGAGTTTTACCTCAGTGGTAGCGGGGTGGTCTTGCCTGTAGAGGGCCTCGATCTGAGGGTGCGCCAGCAAGGTGGACAAGCCCAGCTCGCCTGGACGGTGGCCCGAGGCGATAACCTGAGCCACTTTGAGGTCGAGCGCTCGATAGACGGGCTTCAGTATGAAACTCGTGGCTCGGTAGCAGTCCCCCATGCTTCGCTCAGCGACGCGAGCTTCCGCTTCGGCGATGGCGAGCTACCCTACGGCGAAACGACAGATATTTGGTATCGCTTGCGAGTGGTGGATCTCGATGGCAGCACCCAGCACAGCGCGGCGGTACGGCTGGCTCTGACGCCCCTTGCTGCCACCCTGACCCTGAGCCCCAACCCTGTGCGTGATCATGGTCGGCTGCACTTCGTGGGCGCTCCGGATTTGCCCGCTCAGTTGATGATTTTTGACGCCACTGGCCGGGTGATTTACCAACAAAAGCTGGCCCCTGCCACTGAGCAGACCCTGGCGCTGCCCGTGGGGACATGGCCTGCGGGGATGTATTGGGTAGAAGTGCAGCAGGGAGGACAGCGCTATCGTGAGCGGTTGATGCGATGAGGAGGTATCTGTCTTTCTGAGAATAAATTTCCCAAGCCGGAGAATCTGGTGCTATTTTGCATCAAACGCTACGTAGTCTATGACCGAAGAACGCACCCAACAAACGCGCGTCGAGCGTGTCCGTCGCTTGCTCAAGTCTCCCAACGCCCACCTCAAGGCGCTGCTAGGCGTATTACATCCTTCTGAGATTGCTCAGGTACTCGAAGATACTCCACCCGAGGTGCAAGAGCGCATCATTCGGGAGCTGCCACGAGAGTTGCTATCGATGGCCATCGCTGAGATGGACGATGACACACAGCCCGCCAGCTTGCTCTCGCTGCTACACCCCGAGATCACCTCGCGCCACCATCAGCGCGTCGGACAATTCGATGATGTC
>CAYVAP010000953.1:0-1880 GCA_964449365.1 uncultured Bacteroidia bacterium | reverse complement strand
ATCGATGAGCAGATGAGCGAAGGGGCCTTGCTCGTAGAGCCAGCGGGCTATGTGCAGGGGCATTTGTAGGCCATCATCGGCCAGCCATAGCACCGTGAGGCGGCTTGGCGGCAGTTGCTGTAGCAGGGCCGGGGGCAGGGTGCGCGGGGCAAAGGGGTGAATGCGCTCGCGCAGTTGGGGCAGCCAAATGCCCTCAATAGACGTAGCCGCGCGCTCGGCTGCCAGCGGGTAGGGTAGGCCATCGATTTCGAGGGCCAGGCTGTCTAGCCACAGCCGCCCTGTACCGCGCAAGATCCCCCCAAAGCTCAGCTCCATGCTCGATTCGTCGATCGGCATCTGCAATTCATACCAAGTCCAATCTTCGGTGGGAGGCACCTGGCTGTCGCTATGTTCTTCTTGGCGTGGATAGCCATCTTTGCGCGAAACTCGACACCACAGCCCGGCAAAGCCTTCCTCAGAGGTAGCCTCACGCTTGAGGTAGCCCCGCAGCAGGGCCCGGCGCATTTTGAACCAAATCGGCAGACGGCTGCTCGCGATGCCCGCCCAATCTTGAGTGCTGTTTTCGCGCGCCTCGATGCGCAGGGCGTACCGTCCCTGGCGTTTGACCTGCTGATCGAGCGCGACGGCATAGCCCAGGCTATCGCCCGACCAGAAGCTCCATTGCAGCGGTTTGTCGTCCCTCACCGTTTCAAAATCAGTGTTGAGGTCGTACTCGGCGGAGCTGGTACTGAGGCAGGCACTAGCTAGTAAACTGAGCCAGCTAAGAATTATCAGGAGTGGGGATTTTGTCCTTGGTTCATTTTGCATAAAAAAAAGTCGAATTTCTCGCACAAACTTACTCGCCATCGCATAAAAGTTGGCTAAATACGCTGCCTTGATTAGATTACGTGTCAATTACGGGATATTCGTCAATTTGTGTCACACGACCATGGTAGCTCAACAAAAACTTTTACGCGTTTTCCGATTGATCCGGATGCTGACCCAGAAAGGGGGACGCACCATTGATGAGTTAGCTTCCGCAATGGAAATTACCAGGCGCTCGGTATATCGGTACCTGGAGCTGCTCGAATCGATCGGCTACCTGATCGACAAAGACCTGAGTGGGCGCTACTTTCTATTTATTCCAGTACTAGAGGGGCAGCCCGGTCAGTTTACGCCCGAAGAGACCGACCTGCTGCGCCAACTTATTCAGGCGGGTGCTCCTAGCGAGGTGATGCAGGAGAGCTTACTACGCAAACTCTACCTCAACACAGATTTGTACCCGATGGCCGACTACATCCACCGGGCCCAAGCCGCGCGGGTGGTACAGTTGCTCAGCGAAGCCATCAATGATCGTGTGCGGGCCCGTTTGATCAACTACTATTCGCCGCGACAAGGCAAAGCCAGCGACCGCTTAGTAGAGCCTCTTCAATTTACGGATAACTTTGGAATGTTGGTAGCCTACGAGCTAGAAAGTGGGCAGATCAAGCATTACAAGATCGATCGCATTCAGGATGTGGAGCTGTTGGGTGAGAAGCAGGCCGAGCATCAGATCCCGAACGGTCCCGATATTTTTGGCATGTCGGGGGATGAACCCATTGAGCTGGAACTGAGCCTCAGCCCCTTGGCCTATCGCTTGATGATAGAGGAGTTTCCGGCCAGTCGGCCATTTGTAGAGGAAGATCTCAGTCTCAACCTACCGTATCGGTTTTTGGGCACAGTGCGCAGCTACGTAGGGGTGGGGCGCTTTATCTTGGGCCTACCCGGAGAGGTGGAGGTGTTGGCTCCGGCGGGCCTGATCGATTACCTGGAAAAGCAGTATCAGCGTCGCTGCTGGGCCTGAGCCTTAAGTAACGCGAGAAAAATAACTTCCCTCATTCGGCTAGAGATCTCGTTCTAGA